>NZ_PGDQ01000017.1 GCF_003073135.1 Euzebya rosea | reverse complement strand
CCCCCCGAGTTCCCGGCCCGGCGCTAGTCCGTCTGTGGCAGGGGCCGGCCCGGGAACTCCTCCCCTGCCGCGTCCTTCTTGGGGATCAGGACCTTGCGGGTGAACTCGCAGACGATGGTGCCGTCCTGCTTGTAGCCGATCGTCCTGACCTTGACGATGCCGCGGTCGGGCTTGGAGCGGGACTCGCGGACCTCCAGGACCTCGGTCTCGGAGTAGATGGTGTCGCCGTGGAAGGTCGGGTTCGCGTGCTTGAGCGACTCGATCTCGAGGTTGGCGATCGCGCGGCCGGAGACGTCGGGGACGCTCTGGCCGAGGACGATGGAGTAGACGAGGTTGCCCACGACCATGGCGTTGCCGTGGGGTGTGGCCGCAGCGGCGTAGTTGTCGTCGGAGTGCAGCGGGTGCTGGTTCATCGTGATCGAGCAGAAGAGGATGTCCTCGGCCTGCGTGATCGTCTTGCCGGGCCAGTGCTTGTACACGTCCCCGACCTGGAACTCCTCGAGATAACGACCGAACTGCATGCGTGGGCCTCCTGGGCGGCGCGGGATGGGTCTGCTGAGGCTAGACGTGGCGCGAGCGGCCCCCAAAAAAAGCGATGCAGCCGCCGCCCGGGGGGCGACGGCCGCACAGGAGGGACAACGCGCGTCAGTCGTCGTCGGCCTCGTCCTCGACCTCCTCGCCGACCACGGTGAAGGACTCGTCGAGCTGCACGTCCACCTCGCGGCCGTCGGGCAGGGTCACCTCGACCTCGTAGTAGCTCTCCTCGTCACCGACCTCGGTCTCGGTCACCTCGCCCTCGCCCGTGTGGGCCAGCGCAGCGGCGCTCGCCTGCTCCAGCGCGTCACCGGTGATCGGGGTGTCGGGCCCCTCCACGGCGTCCTCGCCACCGGCGACGGCGATGCCGCCCATGGCAAGCGCCGCGGTCGCGAGCGCGCCCAGCAGGACGCCGATCAGCTTGCGGTTCATGTGTGCTCCTTCCAGGGGGATGTCCTCGTGCACGACCCATCGTGGGACGGCCACCTGACCCCCAGCTGACAGGCGAGTCAGCGGCGGTTCAGCCGATGCTGGCAGGATCGGCAGGACCATGGAGGTCCTGCTGGTCGACGACGACGTGACGCTGCTGTCGAGCCTCCGTCGGGGCCTCCGGGCCGAGGGCATCGGCACGACCGAAGCCCACGACGGACCGACGGGCCTCGAGCTGGCCGGCAACGCCCGGTTCGACGTCATCGTGCTGGACGTGATGTTGCCCGGCCGCAACGGCTACCAGGTCTGTGCGGACCTTCGAGCGAGAGGTGACGACACGCCGATCCTGATGTTGACCGCCAAGGACGGGGAGTGGGACGAAGCGGAGGGCCTGGACACCGGTGCGGACGACTGGGTGACCAAGCCGTTCTCCTACCCGGTGCTCGTTGCGCGGCTGCGGGCGTTGGCCCGGCGCCACGGGGGTCGGGACGGCCACCCCTTCGCGGTGGGTGACCTGCACATCGATCCCGGCGGCCGGCGGGTCTCGCTGGGCGATCGGCCGGTCACGTTGACCGCGCGTGAGTTCGACGTGCTGGAGTTCCTCGCACGGCGCCCCGGCCTCGTCCTCAGCAAGGGGCAGATCCTCGACGCCGTGTGGGACCAGGCATGGGACGGCGACCCCAACGTGGTCGAGGTCTACGTCTCGCGACTGCGACGGGCGCTGGGCGCCGCCGTCGTCGAGACGGTGAGGGGGGTCGGGTACCGCCTCGCCGACTCGCCGACGCCCCCGACGGACGTGACGTGATCCGCCGCTGGTGGGCGGGCCGATCCATGCGCGCACGCGTGACTGCGCTCGCCACGGTCGCCGTCGCAGCGGTCCTGTTGCTGGCCGGTGGCGGGCTGGTCCTGGTCCAGCAGACCGTCCTGCTGGACGGCCTCGACGACACGCTGCTCCAGCGCGCCGACGACATCGAGGGGCTGCTGCAGGGCGAGCGCCTGCCCGAGCGACTCGCCAGCCGGGACGGCGACGACGCGCTGGCCCAGGTGGTCGCGGCCGACGGCACCGTCCTGCTGTCGAGCCCCGTGGCCGCCGGCAGCGCCCCGCTGGCCGACGGGGTCCAACGGGAGGTCCTGCGTTCCCTCGACATCCCCGTCGACGACGAACCCTTCCGGGTGCTCAGCCGGCCGCTGGACACCGCGGGCACCCCGCTGGCCGGCACCGACGCGGTCCTGCACGTCGCAACCACGCTGGAACCGATCGCGGAGAGCCGCACGGCGGTGCTCGCCGCGCTCGCCGTGGGCCTGCCGATGGTCGTCCTCGCCCTGTGCGGGGTGGTGTGGTGGGTCGTGGGGCGGACCCTGCGGCCCGTCGCGGCCATCCAGCAGCAGGTGGCGGCCATCACCGGACACGACCTCGACCGACGGGTCCCCGAACCGTCCACCGGGGACGAGATCGCCATGCTGGCGCGGCTGATGAACGACATGCTGGACCGGCTCGAGGCAGCTGCAGCCCGTCAGCGACAGTTCACGTCCGACGCCGCGCACGAGCTGCGCAGCCCCCTCACCAGGTTGCGGAGCGAGCTGGAGGTCGACCTCGCCCACCCCGAGACCGTCGACCACGATCGCACCGTCGCCCGCGTCCTCGACGACGTCGTCGGCATGCAGCACCTCGTCGACGACCTGCTCTTCCTGGCCCGCCACGACGAGCACGAGGCAGCCCCCGGACGTGCCCCCGTCGACCTCCTCGCCGTCGCACACGAGGCCGCCACGGCAACCCGGGCCGGGGTGGAGGTGACGGTGGGCGGCGCCGACGTGGTGGTGGACGCCGACCAGCGACAGCTCGTCCGGGCGATCCGCAACCTGATCGACAACGCGGTGCGGCATGCCCGAGCGCAGGTCACGGTCCGCGTCGACCAGGACGGCACCGTCGTCGTGGTCGACGACGGCCCCGGCATCCCGTCGGAGCGGGCCGAGGAGGTGTTCGGCCGCTTCGTCCGGCTCGACGAGGCCCGGTCGGGTGGTGACGGGGGTGCCGGGCTGGGGCTGGCGATCAGCCGCGGTATCGCACGGGCCCACGGCGGTGACCTCGTCGTCGACACCGCGTACGAGGGAGGGGCCCGCTTCGTCCTGCGCCTCGGGGTCCGCCGCCCGTGACGACCTTCAGCTGAGGACCGGCAGCCGTGGGTCCGGATGGGGGTCGCGTCCCGTGGCAGCCATGACGAACGCTGCCCCCTCCAGCCCCTCGGGGCCGTCGCCGTCGAGCAGGGCCCGCAGGATGTCCTCGGTCATCGCCAGGGCGGCCGGGTCGGTTCGTTCCGGCAGGTCGAGCGCCCGGCACAGGTCCAGCCCGTGCACCACCAGCTCCAGCACCCGGGTTGCGCTGTACTCCTCCAGCGCCATGGGACCCATGAACGTGGCCAGCAGGCGGTCGCACGGTTCCTCGCGCAGGGCTGCAGCCGTGTCGGTCCAGGCAGCACGGAAGGTGGCGGGCAACGCCGCGGTGCCGATCCGCGCCGCGTCCTGACGGGAACGGTCGGCGACCCCCGGCGCGGCGGACCGGTGGTCGAAGCGGAAGTAGTCCACTCGGTCGCACACCGGCGTGTCACCCTCGACGGGCTGGTCGAGGTAGTGCGTGATCCGGTCGGCGGCCCGGACCAGATGGGCCACGAGCTCGGCCACCGACCACTCCCCGAGCCCCGGCGCGTCCCAGTCCGCGACGGCCGCGATCGACGCCTCGACCGCCCGGGCGGCCCCCTCGAACGGCTGCAGTGTCTCCATGACGCCATCATCCACCCACCGCGGCGGGCCTCTCCGGATGCCACCACGGCATGCCCGCGGACCCTGTGACCGGGGTCAGGTTTCTCCGCTGGCTACCGGCAGGTAACAATGCAACGACCACCGACGCCGAACCGAGGTTGCCCCATGACGCTCGACACCGCCCGCACCATCGTCTCCGCCGCACGCGAGGTCGTCGACGGCGCCATCGCACGGCTGGCGGCGTCGGCCAGCAAGGACGGTCGGATCAGCACCGAGCTCGTCGACCGCGAGCAGCAGCTGGCCTACGACCTGGCCAGCGCCGCCTCGCGCGTCGCCGCCGCCGAGCAGATGCTGGACTACGGCGCGCAGGGCGACCTGCAGGCCCGCCTGACCCTTGCCTTCGCCGGGGAGATGGCAGCGGACCTCGCGTCCCGGATGGCCGGTCGCGAGACCGACTGGGCCCTCTCGGCCGAGGCCGCCTGGCACGGCGAGGCGTTCACCACGGCGTTCCGTGCCGCACGCGACACCGCCCTGCTGGAGGAGCTGGGGGAGGAGGTCAGCCGCACGCCCGAGCTGCCCAGCGCCCTCAACGAGGAGATGGCGATGGTGCGCGGCACCTTCCGTGACTTCGCCGAGACCAAGGTCAAGGCCGTCGCCGAGCACGTGCACCGCAACGACGCCGACATCCCCGACGAGATCATCGAGGAGCTCGCCGAGATGGGCTGCTTCGGCCTGTCGATCCCCGAGGAGCACGGCGGGTTCGCCGAGGGACACAGCGAGAACGACTTCATGTCGATGGTCGTGGTCACCGAGGAGCTCTCACGCGGCTCCCTCGGCGTGGCCGGGTCGCTGATCACCCGTCCCGAGATCCTCTCCAAGGCCCTCGTCGGCGGCGGGACGCAGGAGCAGAAGGAGCGGTGGCTGCCCGCCATCGCCGCCGGTGAGCTCATGTGCGGCGTCGCGGTCACCGAACCCGACTACGGCTCCGACGTCGCTGGGATCAAGGTGCAGGCCGTGAAGGACGGCGAGGAGTACGTCGTCAACGGCGTCAAGACCTGGTGCACCTTCGGCGGCAAGGCCAACCTGCTGATGCTGCTCGCGCGGACCGACCCGGACCGCTCGAAGGCGCACAAGGGCCTCAGCCTGTTCGTGGTCGAGAAGCCGTCCTTCCCGGGCCACAGCTGGGAGTACGAGTCGCCGCTCGGTGGCCGCATGGAGGCCAAGGCCATCCCGACGCTGGGCTACCGCGGCATGCACTCCTTCGAGATCTCCTTCGAGGACTACCGCATCCCCGCGGCCAACCTCGTCGGCGGCGAGGACAAGCTCGGCAAGGGCTTCTACCTGCAGATGGACGCCTTCGCCAACGGGCGCCTGCAGACCGCCGCCCGCGCCACCGGCGTGATGCAGGCCGCCTTCGAGGCCGCCGCCACCTACGCCGGCGAGCGCCACGTCTTCGGGGTCCCGCTGGCCAGCTACGGCCTGACCAAGGCCAAGCTGGGGCGCATGGCGGCCATCATCGCCGCGTCCCGGACCTTCTCCTACCGCTCGGCGCAGCTGCTCGGTAGCGGGTCCGGCCAGATGGAGGCGTCCATGGTCAAGGCGTTCAGCTGCCTGGCCGCCGAATGGGTCACCCGCGAGGCCATGCAGGTCCACGGTGGGTTCGGCTACGCCGAGGAGTACGCGGTCAGCCGCTACTTCGTCGACGCCCGGGTGCTGTCGATCTTCGAGGGCGCCGACGAGGTGCTTGCCCTCCGCGTGATCATCCGAAAGCTGCTGCAGGACGCGCTCGACGCCGCCTGATCCCGACGGGAGAACAGGCAGGAGAACGGCCCCGCCACGTCGAACTCCCGGCTCGACATCGATCGACGAGCCGAAGCGAGACATCGACATGGCGGGCACATCCATCCTCTCCGGTACCGGGCGCATCCGGTCCCTGGCGCTCATCGCCGCGCTGGCGGTCCTCGTGGCCCTCGCGCCGTTGGCCACGTCGACCCCGGCGGCCGTCGCGAGCCCCGTGGCCGACAACCCCGAGACCTACGCCCTGTGCGGTCGGGTCTTCCCGGACCCGCAGGCGTACTGGGCCAACGGCCTCGGTGAGGACACCCCGCACCCGGGCGTCGGGTCGCCGTTCGCCAAGGGCAACGCCGTCTGCGCCGCCCGCCACTACCTCGGCTTCGAGGAGACCATCGCCGGCCTGCGGTTCATGGCCGACGAGCTCGACGTCACGCGTGACTTCGTCGACCTGATCGACCTGTCCCGCACCGACGAGTTCGACGACGTCCTGCAGGAGGAGCTCGGCGACGGGCACTCCGAGGGCAACGGCACCGAGCTGGGCGGCCGCGACGAACGGCCGCTGTACATGGTGCGGGTCACCGCGCCGGAGAACGCACGCCTGCTGGGCGATGCGGTCGCCCCGGTGCCGATGGCCGAGCGCGACCACTTCGCCTGGGCGCTGTCGATCCACGGCATCGAACGTGCGGGGGCCGAGGGGGGCATCCGGGCGATCGAGGACCTGGCCACGTGGGCCTCGCAGGAGCCCGAGCGGTTGCTGCTGGAGACCGAGGGCGCCGAGATCGCCACCGAGGGCGGCCGCCTGGCCCGCAACCTGCCGGTCGGCGAGGTCATGATGCGTTCGGTCAGCTACTTCGTCCTGCCCAACCCCGACGGGTGGACCCGTGGCGACGTGCAGGAGGGCAGCACCGCCTTCCAGCGCTTCAACGGCAACGGCATGGACCTCAACCGCGACTGGCCGGAGATCGGCTACACCGACCCGTCCTTCACCCCGTGGTCGGAGAGCGAGTCCCGCAGCATCGGTCGGGCCCTGCAGTCGGTCAGCGACGAGTGGACCGGCGGCATCGACCTGCACGGCATGGTCGAGGCCAACGCCTTCTCCTACACGCTGCTCGGTGGGTCGCAGCGACCCTACGACGAGAACGAACGGATCATGGAGTTCGTCGAGCAGGCGTGGCGCGACGCCGAGACCCGGCTGGCCTGGTCACCCATCATCAAGCCCAACGACGCCCCCGAGCAGTGCGTGGAGTTCGCCGGGGTCCTGCCCAACGGTGACACCCACCTGCCGCCGGGCGAGCAGTGCGACCAGCGCTCCTACGGCGTGCAGTACGGCACGATCTGGGACACGATCGAGTACACCGCCACCGGTGCGCTGGGCAACTGGATCGACTCGCCGATCGGCCTCGACGCCGACGGCATCGACAACGAGATGATGCTCTCTCACCTCGGCAACTGCGGTGTGGGCACCTGCTACGTGGCCGAAGCCGAGCAGCTGCACGTCGACGGCAACAAGGGCCTGATCTACTCGATGCTGAACTTCGAGCTCGAGCCGGTCGACGGCCGGTTCGACCTCGACGGCACCAACGTCGGCTACCTCGTCAACCCACGACGGCTGGTCGACCCCGGCGTGACGGTGCGGCCGACGCCCGCCGACGCCGTGGACATGCCCGACATCGCGGGCACGACGATGACGGGGACCGGAGACACCGTGCTGGCGGAGTTCACCGTCGACAACGACGGCAGCGAGCTCGGTCCGCTGGACACCCAGTACTACGTGGCCGGCATCTCCGGCAGCGTGCGGTTCCAGAACGTGACCCACCAGTCCGTCCACGTGGGCGAGGTGCGGGTCCAGCGCTTCGACGACGCCACCCAGCGCTGGGTCGAACGGCCGACCTACGGCTCCGACGGGGCGGTCTACCGCGTCGCCGGTGACCACTCCGACTGGAACTACCCGGCCGACGGCCGCTACCGCGTGATCGCCAACACCCTCCAGCCGATGCGGATCGGCTACGAGGTCGAGATCTCGACCGCACCGGTGTGGGACGACCCCGTCCAGGCGGCGTTCGACGTGTCCAACATGGACTTCTTCACCGAGCTGGAGCCCTACCTGGCCCGCGGGACGACCCTGACCGCGGTCGACGTCGACGAGGTCCTGTCGGGTGAGCGCGACCTGTCGGACTTCGACACCGTGATCGCGGTCGACGGGGCGTTCCTGCCCGGCTTCGTGACCGACCTCGACACCTACGAGACCTACAGCCAGGGGCTGCTGGACCTGCCGGCGACCACCTACACCGCCAGCGACGCCCAGACGATGGGTGCGCGCCTGGCCGACTTCGCCCGCCAGGGCGGCAACGTGGTGCTGACCGACGACGCCGTGCAGGCCGTGGCCTTCATGGACATCGGGCTGACGCTGGACGACGTGGCCGTCGAAGGGGTCTACGCCGGACACGCCGTGTTCTCCAACGGCTACGACCACCCGCTGGCGGCCGGGACCAACAACCCGGGTGCGGCCGAGGGTGCCGGCGGCCGGCGACAGACCGCCGAGCCCCTGCCCATCGGCTACTCCATCGAGGACGGCGAGGACAACATGCCGAACTGGGGCATCACGACCCAGGCCCTCGCGGGCGTGGACGGCACCGTGGTGACCACCACCGACGGTGCCGACGACCTGGCCTCGATCGCGGAGATCCCGGTCGGCGCAGGTGTCGTCAGGACGTTCGCGTCGGTGCTGACCTTCCCGACGACCGCCTACTTCCACCCCCACGGCCTGTCCAGCTACGGCCTGACCGACCACGGGTACACCCTCCTGGACAACCTGATGACATGGCAGAACGACGCCCAGTCCACGGCCCCCGACCTGGCCGACGACGACATCACCTGGATGGACTCCGACGTCCCCACACGGGTCATGGTCGACGGATCCAACCGGCTCCCGGAGGGCTTCGTCATCGGCTGATGCCGGGGACGCCCCCGTTCGTCCCTGTCCTGTCCCTCACATCGACTGGTCGACCGCCGATTGGCTGGGCATGACGTACCAACGTCGCTGGGGCGAACGGGGCCCGGGGACAACAGAAGAGTCCGAGGAACGCTCGAGGAACGGCCAGCGCTGGCTGTGGGTCCTCGGCGTGGTCGTGCTCGTCGCCGCCTTCGTCCTGCGGGCCTTCGCGTCCGCGGGCGTCGTGCGCGGCAGCTACGCCGCCATGATCCTCCTGCTCGGCGTGCTCTGCATCACGGCCGCGGTCGTCTGCGTCAGGCGGAGGATCGACGACGCTCGGGCGTGGGGTGCCTACGGGGTCGGACTCGGCCTGTCGTTGCTGGCCGGTGGGTCCGACACCCTGCTGCTGGGTGACACGAGGGCCGGGTACCTGGTGGTGCTGCTCGCCGGGGTGCCGCTCGTGGCCTGGGCCGTGCCGTCGCTCCTCGGGCTGCGCCACGCCCGCCGCGAGGACCTGCTCGACAGCGCGCTGGTGGCGGTGTCCGCCACGTTCTGGGCCTGGGAGATGCGCTTCCAGCCCCCGCCGGGCGAGACCTTCGAGCTTCCGTCGCTGGTACCCCTCGGGTTCGTCTGCTTCGTGTTCGCGGTGGCGACCCTGGCCCTGCTGACCGGCCGCGGCGGACACATCAACCGCGTGCGCTGGATGATGGCCCTCGGGTTCTCCCTGGAGGCCGTGGCGATCATCGTCTCTCCCGACAGCCTGACCGGGGGCGCCTACGCCGACGACGCGGCGGGGACAGGGCTCATGCTCGCCGGTGGCATCGCGCTCGTCGGGGTCGTGTGGGTCGCGGCGAGCGGATACCGACCCGCCGTCGACCGTGAACCGATGACCCTGCGCTGGTGGGCACCGATGGCGGCGACCATCTCCAGCTACGTCGTGCACACCGTCGTCAGGCGGTTCCGGCCGGAGGCTGGGCTCGACATCGTCGAGGTCGCCCTGGTCTTCGTGGCCGGACTGACGCTGATGACCCGCATCGTGGGCATGGTTCGCCACGAACGGTCGCTCAACATGCGCCTGGGGATGGACCGCGAACGGTTGCGCACACTGCTGCACGACGTCCAGGACCAGATCTTGATCGTGGACCGCGAGTTCGTGGTGACCCGTCATGTCGGACGGGCCGAGGACGACGGCCCGTCGGCGATCGTGGGCACGTGCCTGCTGGACACCGTCCACCCCGACGAAGTGGCGAGGATGCACGAGGGCATGGCCCGGGCGGCCCGACAGCCCGGCGTGTCGGAGACCCAGGAGCTGCGGCTTCGCTTCGGCGACGTGGTCCGGTGGATCGAGGGCACGATGGTCGACCGGTTCGACGATCCCACGGTCGGTGGGCTGGTCGTCACCTTCAGGGACATCACCGATCGTCGGCTGGCCCAGGAGGACCTGCGACGACGGGCGATGTACGACCAGCTCACGGGCCTGGCCAGCCGCGAGACGCTCCGGTCGATCGCTGCCGAGCAGCTCGAGACCGCCTCGGAGACCTGTCCGGTGTCGCTGCTGTACTGCGACCTGGACCGACTGAAGCTCGTGAACGACAGCCTCGGACATCACGTCGGGGACGAGGTGATCGCGGCCGTCGCCGACCGGTGGACTGCGCTGCTGCCGCCCCGCGCGACCCTCAGCCGCTTCGGCGGGGACGAGTTCGTCGTGTGCTATCCCCACGAACGGGGTCGCCTCGACGCGATGGAGTTCGCCGAGACGCTGCTGCGTGACCTCCGGCTGCCGCTGCAGATCGCTGACCACGAGATGACGGTGGGTGCCTCCATCGGCGTGACCACGCTCACCGTCGCCGGCGCCACGGTCGACGAGGCCCTACGGGACGCCGACGCGGCGATGTACGAAGCCAAGGCCGCGGGACGCAACCAGATCAAGGAGTTCGACCCGGCGATGCGCCGACGGGTGCTCGAGCGGCTGCACCTCGAGCAGGAGCTCAGGACGGCCCTGCGCACCGGGGGCGTCGAGGTCCACCTGCAGCCCATCGTCGAGCTGGCGACTGGGATCCCGGAGTCCTTCGAAGCCCTCGTGCGCTGGCGCACCGAGGAACGGGGATCGGTGCCGGCCCCGACCATCATCTCCCTCGCGGAGGAGACCGGGCTGATCATCCCGCTCGGCGAGCTGGTCCTGGACCTGGCGTGCGAGGCCATCGCGCGGATACGGCGCATGACCGGCGAATCCATCCGGGTGGCGGTGAACACCTCCGCCCTTCAGCTGCTGCGGCCCGACTTCGGTGACACGGTCCGCGCGACACTCGATCGCCACGGGCTGCCGGCCGACGCGCTGGTGCTGGAGGTCACCGAGAGCATCCTGCTCGACGAGGAGGGACTCGCAAGGGGGACCCTGCGGGACCTGCACATGCAGGGCGTCTCCATCAGCCTGGACGACTTCGGGACGGGCTACTCCTCGCTCAGCTACCTCGGGACCTTCCCGCTGGACCAGCTGAAGCTGGACAGGACCCTGGTGACGGGCACCGCCGCGACGGTGACGGGTGCCGCCGTGCTGGCCGGCATCATCCAGATCACCGAGAACCTCGGTCTGCCGGTCGTGGCGGAAGGACTCGAGAACCTCGCCGACGTGCGACGCCTCAGCCGACTGGGTGCCACGCTGGGTCAGGGGTGGCACTACGCACGTGCCATGGACCCCGACGAGGCCCTCGCCTGGGCGTTGACCAGGTGTGCGGATGGCACGCCTGCCGCGCCACGGCTGACCGTGTCGCCCGAACTCCGCTCCTGAACCTCAAGTCCCCCACCTCGAGGACGATCCAGTGGGCATGCGTTCTCGTTCCCCTGCGATGGCTCGTCGTCCGGCGCGTTCGTCGTTGGCGCGGACGTGGGACCGCTGGCGCCTGACCCCGGTCTGGACAGCCTGCTTCGCCACGGTCGTCGCGGTTGCCCTGCGCGGCGGGCTGGCCCCACCGGCAGCCGCTTCCCTGGTGCTCGCCGTCGGCCTGCTGACATGGCGTGCCGCCCGCGTGACCCACGAGCACAGGACGCTCGTCGACGCCGTCGACAGCGACCGCCGCCGCCTGCAGACCCTCCTCGGGGACGTCGCCGACCAGGTCGTGATCTGCAACGACCACGGCCTGGTGACCGAGGTGGTCGGGGCGGTGGCCGGGATGCCGGTTGGGACCTCCGAGATGGCCGGGACCCGCCTGCTGGACCTGGTGCACGAGAGCGATCGAGCCAGCGCCCTGGCCGCGATGGAGGGCGCGCTCGCACACCCGGGCAGTTCGACGCCGTGGGAGGGCAGGGTGCGACTGCCGGACGGCCGGACGGCCTGGATCAACGCAGCCGTCGTCGACCGACGCGGTGACCCCGATGTGCACGGCATGGTCGTGACCTTCCGGGACGTCACCGATCGACGCAAGGCCGAGCAGGAGCTCGAGCGGCTGGCCCTGTTCGATCCGCTCACCGGCCTGCCGAGCCGTGCGACGCTGGTGACCGACCTGCGGACCGCGCTGCGCCATGCCTCCCCCACACATCCGATCTCGGTCCTCTACTGCGACCTCGACCGCCTCAAGGTCGTCAACGACAGCCTCGGCCACCACACCGGAGACCTGCTGATCGCGGCCGTCGCCAAGCGCTGGGTCGATGCGCTGCCGAGCCACACGACACTCAGCCGGTTCGGCGGTGACGAGTTCGTGGTCCTCGCTCCCTACGTCGAGGAGGGCCCCGGACCGGCCGTGGTCGCCGACGCCATGGTTGCCGCGCTCAACCAGTCGATCGTCGTGGCCGGCTACGAGCTGACCGTCACGGCCAGCATCGGCATCGCGACCGTGGTCGACAGCGGCAAGGCGGCCGAGGACGTGCTGCGCGACGCCGATGCGGCGCTGTACGAGGCGAAGACCGGCGGACGGAACCGCGTCGTCCTCTTCGACGACGAGATGGGTGATGCCGCCGTCGAACGCCTGCTGCTGGAGAGCGACCTGCGCAGCGCTCTCCGTTCGGGGCTGATCGAGGTCCACCTCCAGCCGATCATGGACCTCGCGACCAACCGGCCGTCGTCGTTCGAGGCGTTGCTGCGCTGGGAACACCCCGTTCGCGGATGGGTCCGTCCCGACCGGATCGTGCATGTCGCCGAGGAGACGGGGCTCATCGTGGAGCTCGGCAACGTGGTGCTCGAGCTGTCGTGCCAGGCGATCGCCTGGATGCGGGACCTGCTCGGCACACCGGTGAAGGTGGCCGTCAACACCTCCCCGCTGCAGCTCGCCCGGGCAGAGTTCATGAGCACGGTGGACCAGGTCCTCCGCCGCTACGACCTGCCGGCCAGCGCCCTCGTGATCGAGGTCACCGAGGGCATCCTGCTCGACCCCGCGGGACAGGGCCGCGCGACCCTCCAGGCCCTCCACCACCGCGGCATCGGCATCAGCCTGGACGACTTCGGGACCGGTTACTCCTCCTTGAGCTACCTGGGCACCTTCCCGCTGGACCAGCTCAAGCTCGACCGAACCATCACCACCGGCGCCACGGAGACACCCACCGGCCTCGCGGTGCTGCGTGGTGTGCTGCACATGACCGAGCAGCTCGGCCTGCCGGTGGTCGCCGAGGGACTGGAGACCGACGAGCAGATCGCCCAGCTGACCGAGCTCGGGGCCACACATGGCCAGGGCTGGGGGTTCGCCCCGGCCATGCCCGTGGCGGAGGCCATCAAATGGGCCCGTGGCTGGGTCACCGAGAGGGCGCAGGAGCCCGACGAGGGAGGAGCAGCGTCCTCCAGTCCGCCCGGGCTCAGCGACGATCGGCCATGAACGGGAACCGGGTCCGCACGTCAGCCACCTCGGCGGGGTCGACGTCGGCCAGGACCAGGGTGTGGGTCATCGCACCGGTCGCCAGCGCGTAGCCGAGCGGGTCGATGACCATGGAGTCGCCCGAGTACTCGATGTCGTTGCCGTCGGTCCCCACCCGGTTGCAGGCAGCAACGTAGGCCTGGTTCTCGATCGCGCGGGCGGTCAGCAGGGTCTGCCAGTGACGTCGGCGGGCGCGTGGCCAGTTGGCGACCACGACGTAGAGGTCGGTGTCGGCCGCGGTGGCCCAGAACTCGTCGGCGAACCGCAGGTCGTAGCAGACGAAGAACGTGGTTCGGACCACCTCGCCGCCGGCCGTGGTGATCGGGACGGTCAGGAAGTCGCGGCCCGGGCTGTAGTGCTCGGTCTCGCCGGCGAAGGAGAACGGGTGGATCTTCGCGTACCGGCCGATCTCGCCGTCGGGGCCGGCCACGACGAGGGTGTTGGTGGGCTTGTCGTAGCCGGGCGAGCGCATCGAGATGGAGCCGCACACGTGCAGGCCGTGGGTGCTGGCCTGGTCGGCAAGCCACTGCACCGACTCGCCGTCGTGGTCCTCGGCGATCTCCTCGGCGTTCATGGAGAACCCGGTCGGGAACATCTCGGGCAGGACGACGAGGTGGGCGCCGGCGGCGGCCGCGGCCCACATCCGGTCGGCCAGCCGGCGACGGTTGGTCTCGTGGTCCTCCCACTCGAGGTCGGACTGGATGGCAGCTACGCGCATGACGGGGTGTCTCCTGGGTCCTTGGGGGCGGTGGTGCTCAGCGGTCGTCGGGGCGGGCCATGCCCGGCAGCCCGCTCCCGAGCCGCTCGATGCCCTCGGCCAGGGCCTCGTCGGTCTTGCAGAACGCGAACCTGACCAGGCCGTGATGGGCGCTGGGGTCCTCGTGGAAGACCTGCGTCGGGATCGCGCCGACGCCGATCTCCGTCGGCATGCGTCGGCACAGGTCGAGGTCGTCCTCGAAGCCGAGCGGACGGATGTCGCACGCGACGAAGAAGGTTCCGTCGGGCACGGTCACCCCGAAGCCGATGTCGTCCAGGGCCTCGCACAGCAGGTCGCGTCGCCGTCGGTAGTCAGCGGCCATCGGCTCGAAGTAGGCGTCGTCCCAGTCGAGGGCCTCCGCGACCGCGTGCTGGAACGGGGTGCCGGAGGTGAAGGTCGTCCACTGCTTGGCGGCGCGGATGGCTTCGGTGAGCGGCGGCGGGGCGCAGGCCCAGCCGACCTTCCACCCGGTGACCGAGAAGGTCTTGGCCGCCGAGGAGATCCGGACGGTCCGGTCCTTGCCGCCCGGGACATGACACACCGACCGATGGGTCCCGTCGAAGACGAGGTGCTCGTACACCTCGTCGCTGAGGATCACGGCGCCGACCTCCTCGGCGACGCGGACGACGGCGCCCAGCTCCTCGAGCGTGAAGGTCTTGCCGAGCGGGTTCATGGGGGCGTTGATGACGATGACGCGGGTGGCGCGGCTCGTGGCCGCGCGCAGGTCGTCCTCGTCCAGCCGCCATCCCCCGTCCTCGGCGGCCCGCAGGGGAACCCCCCGAGCGACCGCCCCGGCCATCGACGTCGCCACGCGGTGGACGTCGTAGAACGGCTCCAGCAGCACCACTTCGTCGCCGACGTCGCAGAGGGCGTTGAGGGTGCAGAAGATCGCCTCGGTCGCACCGGTGGTGATCGTGACCTCGGTGTCGGGGTCGTAGTCCAGGCCGTGATGACGGGCCGCATGGCCGGCGACGGCACGGCGAAGGGACGGGATGCCGTTGCCCGGTGCGTACTGGTTGCGGCCCTCCCCGATCGCCCGCTGTGCGGCCTCGGTAAGGGCTGATGGGGCATCGAAGTCGGGGAACCCCTGTCCGAGGTTGACCGCGTCGTGGCGCAGCGAAAGGGCCGACATCTCGGTGAAGATCGTGGTGCCGAATCGCTGCAGTCGGCTCGTGAGCTGTGGCTGTCGGGGCATGTGCCCGCAGAGTCTAGGGGGACGAGGTGTGGGTGCCGAGGCCTCGGGGAAGGGTGTCCGGGACGGATCCGCGCAACTTCGAGGGGAGTCCCGGGTCCAAGGGCCGACAGGCTGGCGTTGGGCTGGCCGCGGACACCCCTCTCATCACATGACGACCATCACCACACCCACCGCTCGGATCAACGGCACCGCCATCGTCGGTGCCGCAGCGGCGCTTGCCGTCCTGTGGCTGCTCGCCGGCCCCCTCGGGAGCATCGGCGCTGCTTCCGACGTCTCCTTCGGCGGTTCCGCCGTTGCCGACGCCGCGCAGATGGACGAGGCGGAGCCCGCGGTCCCACTCGCCCACCGTCCGGCCGTGCATCCGGCCGCGATCACCGAGGGTGCGGTTGCCGTCGCCCTCGACGCGGCGGCGCAGGAACACGGGATCGACGGGTCGCTGGTGCGTGCGGTCGCCTGGGTCGAGTCGTCCTTCCGCCCCACCGTCCGGTCCGATGCCGGCGCCGTCGGGATCATGCAGCTGATGCCGGCAACCGTCGTCCACGCCGAGGAGCTGGTCGGCCACGACCTGGACCCGCTGGACGTGCAGGACAACGTCCGCGGTGGCGCGGCCTACCTGGCCCACCTGCTGGACCGGGCCGACGGTGACGTCGCCCACGCCCTGGCGGCCTACCACCAGGGCTGGACCGGCGTGATGCGCGACGGCGTCAGCGACACCTCTGCCGGCTACGTCGAGCGAGTCCTGGACCTGCACGAGCAGCTGGAGGACCACCGCGCCGCGGCGTGGGCATGACCCGTCCCACCCGGATGACGAAAGGGCGACAGCGGGGCTGACGACGATGCCCATCCCATAGGGTTGCCGACGATGAACGCCATGCAGCTCCTCCGGATCGTCCTCGTGTCGTGCCTGCTGCTCCTCCTCGCGTTGCCCGTGGTGGCAGACGGGGCAACCGAGCTGTCGGACACCCTCTACGTCGTCAAGGAGGGGGAGGCGCTCAGCAACGTCGAGGTCGCCGTGGCGTTGTCGCAGTCCACGCCGCTCGCGCCGACCCGGGTGCTGATCGGCCGGGACGACGTCTTCGTGGACTCCATGACCTCCGGGGTGCTGCAGGGCGACAGTCCCCTCCTGCTCGTCCCGCCGGCCGGGCCCGTGCCCGACCTGGTGCTCGACGAGCTGGCACGCATGGGACCGGCACGCGTGACCCTGCTCGGCGGCGAGAACGCCGTGCAACCCGCGGTGGCCGACCAGCTGTCCGCCGCCGGCTACACCGTGGACCGTCGCCAGGGTGCGTCCCGCTTCGAGACGGCGATCGCCATCGCCGAGGACGGCCCCGACACGTCCACCGCCATCCTGGCCCGGGCGTTCCCCTCACCCGATGCGGGGGACCCGACGCAGGGGTTCGCCGACTCCCTGGCCGCCGGCGGCATGGCCGCGGAGAACGGCTGGCCGATCCTGCTCACCGAGACCGACCGGCTGACCCCGGCCACCGCTGACTACATGGCCACCGCTGGGTTCGACCGGGTGCTGATCATGGGTGGCACGGCCGCGATCAGCCAGGCCACCGAGGACGCCGTTCGCACCATGGTCGGGCAGGTGGACCGCATCGCCGGTCCCACCCGTTTCGGGACCGGCGTCGAGGTCGCCAAGGAGCTCGGTGCGGAGTCCGCGGCCGACGTCGACCGCGTGACGCTCGTCGACGGGCAGGCCGCCGACGCGTGGGCGGGTGGCTTCGCCGCCGCGGCCCACTCCGCCCACTTCGACGCGCCGATCGTCCTCGCGACCGGTGAGGCCCTGCCGCCCGAGACCGAGGCCTTCCTCTCCGGCGGCTCCGGTGGCTCGGCGTTCGCCCAGGACGGCACCGCCATCCGGCTGACGTGCGTCATCGACAGCGACATCTGCGAGGAGGGACGTGTCGAGCTCGGCCTGCCGCCGCGCGTCCCGGTCACGTTCACCCCGCCGACCGGGTCCACCGTCTCGCCGGGTTCGGCCGTCGTGGTCGACGTCGGCACCGCCTCGGCGACCGTCTCCGGCGGATCCTGCCCGATCGAGACCCCCTTCCCGCTTCCCGACGACGGCAGCGTGGAGCTGACCAGCCAGCCGGACGGGCCGACGTGCGACATCGTCGTCACGATCGACCGGGGCGACGGGCTGGTCCAGACCGAACGGGCGACCTACACCTTCGGCGCCCCGACCTCGACGCTGACGTTGTTGTCCGCCGGCCCCGACGGGACTGCCGTCAGCGGCAGCCACCCCGACGTGGCCGCTGACGGCAGCGCCGTGGTCTTCGTCTCCCAGGGGGACCCGTCTGGCCAGGTCGGCGCCGGTACCCCGCACGTGTGGGTCAGGGGACAGGACCTCGAGCTCGTCGACGTGGCTCCGGACGGGTCACCAGCGACCGGCTCCGTGCTGGCCCTGGAGTCCACGCGGCCACGCATCAGCGCCGACGGCCGGTACGTCCTGTTCCTGTCGGAGGATCCGGGGCTGGACAGCAGCGGCGCCGTCGGCGGCCAGTTCTCGCTGTACCTGCGCGACCGGCAGCGGCAGGAGACCACCCTGGTCGGCGTCGACGCGCAGGGTTCGCCCACGAGCCAGATCGGCCACTTCGACCTGTCGGGTGACGGCAGCCTCGTCGTGTACCAGGCCCGTGGCGTCGGGCCGACCGGCGCTGACTCCATCCAGGTCTTCGTGCACGACCGAGCGGCCGGTTCCGTCGACGTCGTCCGCACCGAGCAGGGCGAGCCGTTCCTCAACGGCGACGTCACGTCCCTCGACCTGTCGACCGACGGGTCGACGATCGTGTTCGTCTCCTCCCGACGCGACCTGGTGGCTGCGGACGCCACGACCTTCGCCGACGCCTACGCCGTCACGTGGGACCGCGCCTTGGGCCAGACCGACGTGCGCCTGGTCAGCGTCGACAGCCAGGGGACGCAGGGCAGCAACAACATCGTCCAGGCCGACCGAGTCGCCACCAGCAGCCAGGGTGCGCTGGTGGTGTTCGCCAGCCGGTCGACCGACCTCGCGGGGATGGGCAGCACCCAGGGTGACGTGTTCCTGCGTGATCGCGCCGGCCAGCAGACCATCCTGGTCAGCCACACCGGCGACGGCACGACCCACCTCGACGCCGCGTCGAGGGCCGACATCGCCGACAACGGGGCCACGATCGCCTACGTGGCGACCACGGCCCCGGAGGGCATCGCCCCCGCGGACGGCTGCGGCGTCTACCGGGTCACGCCGATGCCGCTGCAGGTCCGGCGCATCGACGTTGCCGCGGACGGCACCCACAACACCAACTCGACCTGCTCGGCGGACCACAGCGTCGTCGTGGCCGACAACGGCCTCGTGGCCTTCGCGGTCTTCGACGACCTGGTCCCCGAGGACGACAACGGCGGGACCGACGTCTACATCTCCTTCGGCTGACCAGTCGGGGCGGGCCGCAGTCCGGAGCGGCCCCGCAGCCCACCCCCGCACGAATTGTTCACTTCGGCCGGGTGGTCGGCCGAGGTGAACAACTCGTCGGACGGCTCGTGCACGTCGGCCGGGATCCCGGCCGAGCTGCACAACGGCGGGCGTGGAGTCGGGCTCAGCTGTGGGTCATGCCGGCGGCCTGGCCGCGTCCGGCGATGACCTCGGCCATCTTGCGGCTGGCCTCGTCGATCATGACGTCGCCGAACATGACCGCACCACGCGCGTCGGCGCCGGTGGCCTTCTCGTAGGCGGCCAGCAGGTCGGTGGCGTGGTCGAACTCCTCCTGGGTGGGGGAGAAGACGTCGTTGACGATGTCGACCTGGGCGGGGTGCAGGACCCACTTGCCGTCGTAGCCCATCGCCTTGGCCATGCCGGCGACCTCGCGCAGGCCGGCGTCGTCCTTGATCCTGGCGTACGGCCCGTCGATGGCCTGCAGGCCAGCGGCGCGGGCGGCGACGAGGATGCGCATCAGCACGTGGTGCCAGATGTCACCGGGGTAGGTGTCGGACCGCTCGCCCAGGGTGGTGGACGGCATGCCGAGCGCCGCCGACATGTCGCCGGGGCCCAGGATCAGCGTCTCGAGGCGCTCGGAGCAGATGGCGATGTCGTCGATGTTGGTCAGGCCCTCGGCGTCCTCGATCTGGGCCTCGAGGCCGATGCGGTGCTCGATGCCGACCTGCTGCTCGATCATGCGCAGCATGTGGTCGACGAACTCCAGCTGGCCCGGCTCCTGGACCTTGGGGACCATGATGCAGTCGATGTGCTGGCCGGCCGCCTCGACGACCTCGACGAGGTCGCGGTAGCAGAAGTGGGTGTCCACGGCGTTGACGCGGACCACGACGGTCTTGTCGCCGAAGTCCTGCTCCTCCAGCGCCTGGATCACGTTCTTGCGCGCCTGGGCCTTCTCGCCGACGGCCACGGAGTCCTCGAGGTCGAGGAAGACCTCGTCGACGGCCATGCCGGCGGCCTTCGCCAGCATCTTGGTGCTGGATCCCGGGACCGCAAGGCAGGTGCGACGGGGACGGACGGTGGCGGACATGGTGGCTCCTGTGGGACGGGGGTGGTGGGGGCCGAGGCTAGTGGACGCCCCGACCCCGATCCCAACCGTGCGCGGCGATCGATCCTGTCGGCTCGATCAGCCGGTGACCGCGCCCAGCTCCGCGCCGCTGACCAGCTTGGCGTACTTGGCCAGGACGCCGGTGGTGTAGCGGGGTTCGGGGTGCTTCACCGTCGCGCGGCGGGCCTCCAGCGTCGCCTCGTCCACCAGCAGGTCCATCGTGCGGGCGGAGATGTCCAGCCGGATGGTGTCGCCGTCCTGGACCAGCCCGATGGGGCCGCCGTCGACGGCCTCGGGGGCGCAGTGGCCGACCGACAGGCCGTGGGTGGCTCCGGAGAACCGGCCGTCGGTGACCAGCGCAACGTCGCCGCCGCGTCCGGCGCCCTTGACTGCCGCGGTGACGGCCAGCATCTCGCGCATGCCGGGACCGCCCTTGGGGCCCTCGTAGCGGATGACCATGAAGTCGCCGGGGACCAGACGGCCGTCCAGGACGTACTCCATGGCAGCCTGCTCGCCGTCGAACACCCGGGCGGTGCCCTCGAAGACCATCTCGTCGACGCCGGCGATCTTGACGATGGCGCCCATCGGGGCCAGCGACCCGCGCAGGACGGCCAGGCCGCCATCGGCGTTGATCGGGTGGTCCAGGTCGCGGATGACGTCGCCGTCGGCGGCCGGGGTGTCGGTCAGGTCGTTGAGGTTCTCCTCGACGGTCCTGCCGGTCACCGTCATGCACGACCCGTCGATCAGGCCGCGCTCAAGCAGCATCGACATGACCACCGGGATGCCGCCGGCCGCGTCGATCTCGCTCATCAGGAACCGGCCGTGCGGCTTGGAGTCCACGATGTGGGGGACCTTGCGGCCGATCCGGTCGAAGTCGTCGAGGGACAGCTCGACCCTCGCCTCGTGGGCGATCGCCAGGAGGTGCAGGACCGCGTTGGTGGACCCGCCGACCGCCATGACCACGGCGATGGCGTTCTCGATGGAGGCCTTGGTGATGATCTGACGGGCACGGATGCCCTTCTCCAGCAGCCCCATCACGGCGGCGCCGGCCTGCTCGGCGAAGGCGGCCCGACGCGGGTCGATGGCGGGCGGCGAGGCCGAACCCGGCAGCGACAGGCCCATCGCCTCCAGGGCGCTGGCCATCGTGTTGGCCGTGTACATGCCGCCGCAGGACCCCTCGCCCGGGCAGGCGTTGGACTCGATGGCGTGCAGGCGCTCGTCGGTGATCGTCCCGGCCGCGTGGGCGCCGACGGCCTCGAAGACGTCCTTGATGTCGATCTTCTGGCCGTCCAGCTCGCCCGGCATGATCGTGCCGCCGTACATGCAGACCGCGGCGAGGTCCATGCGTGCAGCCGCCATGGCCATGCCGGGGATCGACTTGTCGCAGCCGGCCCAAGTGACCATGCCGTCGAGGCGCTCGGCGTGCATGACGGTCTCGACGGAGTCAGCGATGACCTCGCGGGAGACCAGCGAGGTCCGCATGCCCTCGTGGCCCATCGCGATGCCGTCGGAGACCGCGACGGTGTTGAACTCGATCGGGAACCCGCCGTTGTCGCGGACGCCGACCTTGGACCCCTTGGCCAGCCGACTCAGCGGCATGTTGCACGGGGTGACCTCGTTCCACGACGACGCCACGCCCACCTGGGGCTTGTCGAAGTCCGCTTCGGTCATGCCGACGGCGCGGAGCATCGCTCGTGCGGGCGCCTTGGTGGGGCCGTCGGTCACGTCGGTGCTGCGGGGGCGATCCATGGGGTCTCCTGGCGATGATGTCGAGCCTCGTCGCGGCGGCGAGGACGTCGGTGAGCTAGCCGACAGCCTAGACACCCTGCAGGTGGCGTCCCAGACGGCCGGTGCGGGGTTTCCGGGACGGGAGCCACGCTGGGTTACGCTGTCGGGGCCGTGGGTGCTCTGGAAACCCTTCGCCGACGCGAGTGGACCATCGCCTGGGTGCGATGGTCAGCCGCTGCCCTGGCTGCCGGGCAGATCCTTGTCGGCGGCCCGGTCGCTGCTGCCCCGACCGTGGCCATCATCGCGCTCCTCGCGGCCGTCGGACTGGGCGTCGCCGTCGCCGACCGGCGGCTGAACACCGCCGCGGCGTGGCGACAGGTCAGCGCCGTCCTGATGGCCGTCGACCTGCTGGCGACCCTCGGCCTGGTCCTCGCCGGCCTGCTGCAGGGCAACGACGAGCTGTGGGTCCTGCTCGTCCTCGTCGTGCTCGCGGCGGCGCTGCGCTACCGGGTCCGGGGCGCCCTGGCCGTGGCGCTCGGTGCAGGACTGGCCAACGGGCTGCTGGAGCTGCTCGTCGATGGGGGCGAACCCGGCCCGGTGATCCTGGGTCGGCTGCTGGTCCTGCTCGTGGTCGGCGGCTTCGCCGGGTCCCTCGCCCGTGAGCTGGACGTCGAGCGACGGCTGTACCAGCGCATGGCCGAGGCCTCGCAGGACATCGTCGCCAAGCGCGACGAGGACGCCATCCTCGGGGCGCTTGCCCGCCACGTGAACGAGGCCCTTGGCGGCAGGCGCGCCACGGTCCATCGCCACACCCTGACCGGCTGGGAGGAGGTGCAGCTGCCCGACGTGCTGTCGGTCGACCGCGACGGCGGCGGGCCACCGCTGCTCACCGACGAGGAGGGAGGGGTCAGCGCCACACTCCACCGGTTGACCTGGCAGCAGGGGACCGGCCGGCAACCCAACCGGCTGACCCTGCCGATCCGGCTTCCAGAGCGGCCCGCGGAGTACGTCGTGGCCGTCGAGGTGACCGGCCCCCGCCCGAGCGCCCTCGCCGAGGGTGCCCTGATGTCCCTGGCCGAGTCCTCGGCGGTGTCGCTGGCCACCCGGGACCTGATCCGCCACCAGGAGGCGAGCAACCGACGGCTCGAGCGGCTCGAGGCGCTCCGGACCCGGTTCGTCGCCACCGTGGCCCATGACCTGCGGTCGCCGCTGACCACCGTCAAGGGGGTCGCCCGGATCCTGCGTGGTCGTCGCGAACAGGTCGCCCCCGAACGGGTCGACGCGATGCTTGAGTCCGTCGAACGGCAGGCCAACCGCCTGAACCGGCTTGCCGACGACCTGCTGGACGCGGCGCGGCTGGACTCCGATGCGCTGGAGCTCAAGCTCGCCGACGTCTCGATCGACGACATCCTCCGGTCGGTCGTGGAGGACGCCGGCGACGAGGTCGTGCTCCTCGGTGCGCCCGGCCTGGTCGTCGAGGCCGACGGTCCCCGGCTGGAACGCGTCGTGTGGAACCTCGTCACCAACGCGCTGAAGTACGGGCGTCCCCCGGTGCACCTGTCGACCGAGGCCGACGAGGACCACGTGCGGATCAGCGTCCGCGACCACGGCCGCGGCCTGGATCCCCCGCAGGTCGACAACCTCTTCCAGGACTTCGCCGGCAGCGGGGATCCCGACAGCGTCGGGCTGGGCCTTGCGATCGTGTGGGAGCTCGTCGAGGCCCACGGGGGTCGGGTCGACTACCGCCCTGCGGACCCGGGCGCCGACTTCGTCATCAGCATCCCCCGTGAACGTCCCTCCGGGGACGCTGTCCGATGATCGGGCGGTTGGCTGTCCTTTACTCCCCCCTTCCGGCTGCCTACGGTGGCCGATGATGGCGGAGACACCGATGTCCGGCAAGGGCGCGCAGACGCGGAAGAAGCTGCTCGACGCGGCCCAGGCCGAGCTCGTCGAGGCAGGCGGCAACCTCGAGGTTGCCGCCGTGGCCAGGCGTGCCGGCACCTCCATCGGGCTGACGTACCGCTACTTCCAGAACAAGGGCGCCCTGGCCGCCGCCGTGGTCAACGACTTCTTCGACCGCCAGGACGAAGCGGTCCTGATGGCCCAGATCGAGGCGCCGACGTGGCGCAAGCGCGAGCAGCGGCGCATCGAGCTGATGGTCGCCTTCCACTACGCCGAGCCGTTGGCCCCCGTGGCACTCGGTGGGCTGGCCCGCGAGCCCGAGGTGGCTGCGGTGATGGTCGAGCGGCAGGCGATGCAGGCCGCCATCGTGGCCGCCAACATCGCCCGCGGACAGGACCTCGGCGAGGTGCCGGACAACATCGACCCGACGATCGCCGGGCCGATGGTCATGGGCGCGATCCGCGAGGCACTCCGTGTGGCGCTCGCGGCGGGGGACCGGCTGGGTGCCGACGCGCTGACCCGCGAGATCCTGCGGTTCGTCGACGCGGCGACCGGCGGCCACCGCGACGGCTGACGCGCCGGGCTGACCGCCGATCGGCCAGCTAGAGCGCGTTCACCAGGGGTTCGAGGACCTCGGGCTGCATCGTGCCGAGGATCAGCGTGCCGACGCGGGATTCCTTCCACGCCTCCAGCCGGTCGACGATCCGGTCCATGGGACCGACCAGCGCGCACTCGTCGACCAGGGCGTCGGGGACCAACGCGGTGGCCTCGGCCTTCTTGCCCTCCAGGTACAGGTCCTGGATCTGTGTCGCGGCCTCCTCGAAGCCGTAGCGGCAGGCCAGGTTGAAGTAGAAGTTCTTGCCCTTGGCGCCCATGCCACCGATGTAGAGGGCGAACATCGGCCGCAGCATGTCGCGGCAGGCGTCGACGTCGTCGCCCATCGCGACGTAGCAGGTCGGGGCGATGTCGAAGTCGCTGCCGTCGCGGCCGACGGCGTCGAACCCCGCGTCGAGGTTCTCGTTGAAGATGTCCTCGCGCTCGGGGGAGTAGAAGATCGGCAGCCAGCCGTCGGCGATCTCGGCGGTCAGCTGGATGTTCTTCGGGCCGATGGAGGCCAGGTAGATCGGGATCTCGTTGCGGACCGGGTGGAGGATGCTCTTCAGCGGCTTGCCGAGCCCCGTCGCTCCCTCGCCGACGTAGGGGATCTGGTACTCCTCGCCCGTGTACTCCAGGGCTTCCTCGCGCTTGATGATCGTGCGGACGATCTCGACGTACTCGCGGGTGCGCGTCAGCGGCTTGCCGTAGGGCACGCCGTGCCAGCCCTCCACGACCTGGGGGCCCGACAGCCCGAGCCCGAGCAGCATGCGACCGTGGCTGAGCGCATCCAGCGTCATCGCCGTCATGGCGGTGTTGGCCGGGGTCCGGCCCGGCATCTGCAGGATGGCCGACCCCAGCTTGATGTTCTCGGTCCTCGCCGCGATGTAGGACAGCACGGTCACGGCGTCGGAGCCGTAGGCCTCGGCGGCCCACACGGAGTCGATGCCGACCTCGTCGGCGTGCTGCACGAGGGGCAGCGCGTTGTCGATCGAGGATCCTGAGTAGCCGAGGTTGAGGCCGAGGCGCATGCGTGAGCTCCTGTGGAGGGGACGGTCCCTGCGGGGCGGGTGACCTGAGTCAGGTTCTACCAGCCGGCCATCCGTGCGACCAAGGTGGCAGCGGGGCCCGTGGCGCCGTCGTGGGCGGGTCGGGGAGGGGGACTACGCTCGGTCCCATGATCGGATTCATCCTCCTGGCGGCGGCGCTCGTCGCGTTGGTCGTGGCCGCCGTCGTCACGGCCGAGCGGCCCGCGGTGGCCGTGCCCGACCGGGAGGGCTACTTCGACAAGTGGCAGCCCCTGCACGGCGGCGTCGACCCGCGGGCCAACCCGTGGCTGCGCGGCTGGCTGGCGATGGGCTACGCGGTGGCACGGCCGTTGGCACGCCGCGGCGTGCAGCCGGACGTGCTGACGTTCACCTCCACCTGGATCGCGCTGGCTGCCATCGTCGTCGCCACCCACGGTGGCCGCTGGCAGATGCTCGCCGGCTGGCTGATCGTCTTCAGCGGGCTCGGCGACACCCTCGACGGCGCGGTGGCCGTCGCGACGGAGCGGACCACGAAGTGGGGCTACGTGCTGGACTCCGCCGTGGACCGCCTCAACGACGTGCTGTACCTGATCGCCGTCTGGATCGTCGGTGGCGAGGCGTGGATCGTGCTGACGGCCGGCGTGGCGTTCTTCATGCTGGAGTACGTCCGGGCCCGCGGACGCAACGCCGGGGGCAGCGAGATCGGCACCGTCACGATCGGCGAGCGTGCCCTGCGGGTCATCTGCTGCTCGATCGCCGTGCACTGGGGCGGCGTGTTCCTGTCCCTCGACACGTTCATCGCCAACGTCTCCATCAGCATCCTGGCCGTCGTCAGCCTGATCGGGCTCGGACAGGTGGTCGTCGCCGTCCGCCGCGACCTGCTCGCCCTCGGCGGGGACAGCTCGACCCTGGCGCCGTAGGTCGTGTCCTGCCCGGCCTCAGCCCGGGGTCAGGACGGACTCGGCGACGATGCGGGCGCTCATCAGCACGAGCGGCAGGCCGCCGCCGGGGTGGGAGGATCCGCCGACCAGGTACAGGCCCTCGGCCGGCCCGTGGTTGGGCGGCCGCAGGAACGCCGCGAGCGGCCCGTTGGAGGAGGTGCCGTAGATGGCGCCGCCGGGGGTCAGCGTGTCGCGCTCGAGGTCGGCGGGGGAGCGTTCCTCGCGCAGCACGATGCGGTCCCGGAGGTCGACGCCGCGCTCGGCCATCAGCGCCAGGATCCTGTCGCCGTAGCCCGGCGGCGGGGTCGCGACCTGATCGGTGCGGGGGGCGTTGACCAGCACGAACACGGCCCGGTGGCCCGCCGGGGCAACCGCCGAGTCGTCGGCGACGGCCACGTACACCGTCGGCCGGTCGGCGTACCGGGGACGACGACCGAAGAGGGCGTCGAACTCCTCGTCGTACCGTTCGGCGAACAGCACGGTGTGGTGGGCCAGCCGCTCGTGGGCCAGCCCCGCGTCGTCCTCGACGATCCCGAGCAGCATCACGAACCCCCCCAACGACCGGGGCGCCACCCGCAGCCGTCGGCGCAGCCCACCGGTCAGCCGATCGGGCAGCAGCCGTGCCACGACCTGCCCGGCGTCGGCGTTGAGCACCACGACGTCGGCGTCCAGCACCTCTCCACCCTCGAGGGTGACGCCACGCACGCGGCCACCGGACGGACCGGGGTCCACGCGGACGCCGGTCACGCGTGTTCCGGTCCGGATCGATCCGCCGCACGCCCGCACCCGGTCGGCCAGCACCTCGCCGATCCTCCGGAGGCCACCGCGGACGTACCAGCCGCCCCACTCCCGCTCGGCCCACGCCACGGTGGCGAGGACGGCCGGTGCCTTCCGTGGGTCGGACCCCGAGTAGGTGGCGTAGCGGTCGAGCAGCTGCCGGAGCCGCGGGTCGGAGAGGTGTTCCCGGCCGAGCGACCGCAGCGATCGGTGCGGCGCGATCGTGGCGATGTCGCGGGGGGTGGCTGCCAGTCGGAGCAGGTCGGTGACGCCGTCCAGCGGCTGCTGGAGCACGCGGTCGGCCGAGGCGTCCCACATCGCGTGGGCACGGTCCATCAGGGCCGTCCACTGCACACCGGCACCCGGGTGGACCTCCGCCTCCAGCCGTCGCACGAAGCGGGCCTCGTCGGCGTCGGCGTCCAGCCAGGAGCCGTCACCGAACCGGTAGCGGGCGATTGGGTCCAGCCGCTGCAGGTCCAGCACGTCCTCCAGCGCCACGCCGGTCGCCTCCAGCGTCGCGGCGAGCGTCCACGGCAGGGTGACCAGCGACGGGCCGGTGTCGAAGCGGTACCCGTCGACCGATCGCAGGCCGAGCTTGCCGCCGACGGTGTCGGCCTGCTCCACCACCGTCACCGACAGACCCGCCGCAGCAAGGCGAGCGGCGGTGGCCAGCCCGCCGACGCCCGCCCCGACGACGACGGCCCGGCGCGGGGACGAGGCGCTCACGTGACCGGTCGGCCCTTCCAGCTGAGCGCGCCGAGCGCCTTGCGGCGCCACGACTCCCGCACGAGCCAGGCGAGCATCCCGATCGACGCCGGGTGGGCGAGCGCGTCGACGACGGGGGATCGGGTCCGGTGGGCGACGTGGGCGCGTCCGGCGACGGCGGACAGGTACCCGGCGGCCCCGAGCAGGGCCAGCCGCCGTCGGCGCAGCCCGATGCCGAGGAGCATGCCCAGCGGCGGGACGACGTACAGGAGGGCCAGCATGCCGATGGCGAACGTGGCGCCCCCGCGGCTGCCGAACGCCTTCCACAGCGACTTGCTGTACCCCTCCCGGAGCTCCGCCCAGCCGTGGTACATCCGGCAGGTCGCCAGGTCGGTGCCGTCGGCCATGCCGACCCGCAGGCCGGCCCGCTTGAACGCCCGCGCCAGCTCGACGTCCTCGATCACCTCGGCTCGCACCTGCTGGTGGCCGCCGGCTGCCCGGTAGCAGTCGGCGCGGGCCACGATGAGCTGGCCGTTGCCGGCGGTCATCGACGGTGACGCGCTGCGCTCGGCGAGCCGGAGGGGGAGGAACGTCAGCCACGACCACTGCAGCAGCGGCTGGACGAGCCGCTCGGCCACACCGTGGGCGACCTGGCGGGGGTAGGGGCTGAGCAGGTCCATCTCGCCCTGGTGGAGCATGTCCACGCAGGCGGCCAGCGCGCCGGGCCGCAACGTCACGTCGGCGTCCACGAAGACCAGCACCTCACCCCTGGCGGCCTCGGCCAGCTGCCAGCAGGCGAACGGCTTGCCCAGCCACCCGTCGGGCACCGCCCGTCCGTTGAGCAGGCGGAACCGGCGATCGCCGTCGGCCACCCCGCGGGCCACGACCGCCGTGTCGTCGGTCGACCCGTCGTCGAGGACCAGCACCTCCAGGTCCACACCCTCCTGTGACAGCACCGCCTCGAGGGTCGGACCCAGCCGGTCCGCCTCGTCGCGTGCCGGGATCAGCACCGACACCGACGGACGATGCTCCTCCGGGGTCGGGGTCGCCGGTGGCTTGCGGAGCAGCCGCCAGTTGAGGACCGAGTGCGCGGCCAGGCCTGCGGCTGCCACCCCACCGACAGCCACGGCCCCGTCGAGGGGGGTCCAACGATCGGTCACGATCCGACTCGCTCCACTTCGCCCACGACCTCGGTGTGGTCGCGTTGCGACCACCACAGGACAGCGACGACTGCACCCATACCGGCCCCACCGTAGAGGGCCGAGACCGGCAGGCCGAAGAAGGCGGCATGGGCCAGCGTGCTGCCCGCCCACGTCCACAGGTACAGCCCGAGGGGCACCGCGTCGTCGCGGTCGTCCCACGTGCCGGTGGCCCCCCACGCGAGCGCGGCCATCAGGAGGGCGATGGCCAGCCATGCCGCGTAGTTGCTCACCGGGATGCCGTCGACCAGGTGGGGGCCGTCACCGAACCAGGTCCAGTAGCCCTCCGCGACCATCTGCGGGTCCAGGAACAGGTCCCACGAGGCCAGCGCCACCCCGCCGAGGAGGATGCCCGGGCCGGGACGGGCGGTGATCCGACGGGCCACGACCAGCGCCGGATACCCCAGCATCATCCACGCGAACGGGATCACCACCGGGACGTCGGCGACCTGCCAGCCCAGCCGGTCGCTGTAGGCGTAGTCCCCGAACGGCCAGCCGGTGGCCACCCCGACGACCTCGACGAGCAGGCCACCGCCGACGAAGACCGCGGCCAGCCGAGCGGCCGCCCGCCATCCGCGGGCCACGACGGCGTGCGACAGCGACGCCGCGGAGAACACCACGACGGTCACGACGGTCAGGCGGTCGCGCCCCGGGCCCTGCACGAGCGGGTAGAGGATCTGCAGGAGCACCGCGGCAGCGCCCAGCGCGGCCGGGACGGGGTGGCGGCGCAGCCCGTCGAGCACGGTCACGGCGTCGTCCGGGCTCGCACGGCGGCCCGCAGCCGGTTCCACGGTCGCTGCGCCCTGGCGAGGTCGGCGAGGACGACCCCGGCCGCGGTCCGGCCGCTGGCGCCGAACACCCCTCCACCCGGGTGGGTCGACGCGCCGGTCAGGTACAGCCCGTCGGCGGGCATCCGGTACCCGGACAGCTCGGGGAGGGGGCGCCAGGAGAACATCTGGTCCAACGACATCTCCACGTGCATGACCTGCCCGTTGACCAGGTTCAGCTCGCGGGACAGGTCCAGCGGCGTCTGCACGTAGGCGTGCTCGACGCTGGCGGCGAACCCGGGGGCCATCGCGTCGACGGCGTCGATCAGCTTCTGTCCCTCCCGTTCCTTGATGTCGTCCCAGCTGCCGCCGTCGGCGAGCTCGAAGGGATGCCACTGGCCCCAGACCGTGACGTTGTGCTTGCCGGGTGGGGCGATCGTCGGGTCGATGGCGCTGAAGGCCATCGCGAGGGCTGCTGGTCGTTCCGGTGGACGCCCGGCCACGTAGTCGCCGTGGGCGTCGCGCAGGAACGTGCGGGTTGGGGCGAGCAGCTGCAGGGCGTGGTGCTCCGCCCCACCCAGCGAGCCCGGGTAGGACGGCAGCGCGTTGGTGCCCAGCCGCACGACCATGCCGATGCCGTTGCCGGTGCGGATGGTCGAGCGCGCTCGATGGCCGAACCCGTCGGGCAGCTCGTCGTCGCCGACCAGGCCGATGGTGGTCAGCACGTGGCAGCCGGCCACGACGGTGCGGGCGGCGATGCGCTCGCCCGACTCGGTGATCACGCCGCGTGCCCGGCCGTCCCGGACGACGATCCGGCCGGCCCCGTCACCGAGGCGGATCGTGCCGCCCAGCCGGCGCAGCCGTTCGGCCAGGGCGACCGACAACGACCCGGACCCGCCGACCGCCCGTCCCGGCGCCAGGCGGTGCATCACCATGTTCCAGCCGACCAGGTCGGCGGTGGCGGGCTCGTGGGTCGGGGGGCCGGACTGGGCGCCGAGCCACGCCAGCGCCGTCTTCAGGCGTTCGTCGGTGAAGTGGGCGTCCAGCAGCGCGTCGCCGGAGGTCAGGAACTGCCGCGACAGCTCCAGCCCGTCGAGTCCCGTGGCCCGGCCGACGCCCATCATGTGGCGGCCGACGTTGGCCATCGTCGGGGCGTCCTGGAACAACTCGAAGATGCGGGTGTTGCGCTCGCCCCAGTCGGCGGCGAACGCGGCGTAGGCCTCGGCGTCACGGTCGCCGCAGATCCGGGCGATCGACTGGCAGGTGTCGTCCGGGCTGATGTGGAACACGAGCGCGTCGACCGGCGGGCCCTGCCCCGACGGGTCCTCGGCGACGGGGGCGAACCCCCATGGGTCCATGTCGATGTAGGACAGCCCGCAGTCGCCGAGCTCCAGGTCCTCGATGATGCCGGTGTGCCGCACCATGATGTGGGCCGACGAGCCGACGTCCATGCGGTACCCGTCGAACCGGTCGACCGTCGAGACCGCACCGCCGACGACGTCGCGTCGTTCGACGACCTCCACGTCCAGGCCCTCTCGGGCCAGGTAACAGGCGGCGACGAGGGCGTTGTGGCCGGCGCCGACCACGACGACGTCACGCATGGTCGGTTGCCGTTCGGTCCGGGCTGACGCTGGTCGGGCTGGGACTGGTCGGGCTGGGACTGGTCGGGCTGGCGGGTGGCGGCATCACAGGTCCGTTCGTCGGCGACGCCTCGGCGGACTGCCGGGCGGTGCGGTCGACCCCGAAGAGGGTGCCGCGCTCGTCGGTGAGGGCGAGGCGGGCGAACAGCTCCTCGGCGTACCAGCCCAGCCGTTCGGTGTCGTCGATGGCGGCGCGGTGCGCACCCCGACGGTAGGCGAAGTCCGTCATCGCGGCAGTCGAGGGCCACACCGTGAAGGTGCCCTGGACCCCGACCGGGGCCTCGCCGATGCCGAGCCTGACCGACGGGCCGTCGTGGGCGTCGAGGTCGGCGACGACCGGCGGGACGGCTGACCAGAAGGTCCGCCAGCGCGAGGGGCGGATCCGGGCACGGGTTATGGCGGCGACCGGTCCGGTCCACGTGGTGGCCAGCCCGCGGTCCACCACGAACGGGTCGGCACCGCTCCACCTGCCGTGAGTGCGCAGCGGGGTCATGTCACCACGCCACTCCTCGGCCGCGATGCGACGCCAGCCCCGGGGGGTCGGGTGGGCCTCGAAGGCCAGCGAGGCCCGCTCGTCGTCCCACACCGTCAGCAGGGCCCACGTCCGCGGGTCGGCGTCGGCGCTGGCGAAGCTGCGTCCGTGTCCGGTGCCCAGCAGCTTCCGGAACCGCAGCCCCGGTGTGCCGGCCAGCCGCAGCCGGTCGACGGCCATGCGGAACAGGGCCAGGGGCACGGCGGGCGCCGGCACCCGCCAGACGTGCAGGACCACATGACTCACGCCCGGCAATGTACCCACGTGTGCCGGAACGGCCCCCCGTCGTCCCGTGAGGTCCTCTGCCGCGTGTCGTCCCCGAGGATGACGTCGTGATCCTGACCGGGAAGGACGACAGCGGACACGACCGTCGGTAGCGTGACGGCGATGTCGGTTTCCACGAGCGAACGCCTGGCCCGGTGGACGGATCGGGCACGCCGGACGCCACCATGGCTGCAGGACCTGGTGCTGGCCATCGCCGTCAGCGAGGCCGACCTGGCCGCCGTGCTGCTGAGCGAACGGACCGACGGCCCCTTCGGCGAGGTCAGCACACCGGTGGCCGCGGTGGTCGTGGTGCTGGTCGCCCTGCCGCTGGTCTTCCGTCGGAGCAACCCCGGCCTGACGATGATCCTGACCGGGTTCGGGGCCGGCGCCGCAGGGGCGGTGGGCATCCCCATCCAGCCGCTGGCCCCGATCGTGGCGCTCTACACCGTCGCCGCGTGGTCGACGCTGGCCGACACCGTCGTGTCGACGGCGATCTTCCTTGCGATCACGACCTCGCTGGTGCTCTCCACCGGTCAGCTCTACGTGCTGTACAGCAACACCCTCATCGTGCTCGGCGTCGCCGTCCTCGGTCGACTGATCCGGGCACACCGCGAGCAGGCCGGCGAGCTCGCCCGGCGCGCCCACCAGCTGGAGCTGGAGCGCGAGGAGCGGGCCCGGCTGGCCATCCGCACCGAACGGACGCGGATCGCCCGCGAGATGCACGACGTCCTGGCCCACTCCACCAGCGTCATGGTCGTGCAGGCGACGGGCGCCAAGCGGCTGGTCCGAACCCGTCCCGAGGCCGCCGAGGACGCGCTGGGCGTGATCGCCGACACCGGACGGCAGTCGCTTGCCGACCTGCGACGGATGCTCGGGCTGCTCCGTCGCGACGACGACGGCGTCCCCACGACCCCGCAGCCGACCCTGTCCGACATCCCCGACCTCGTCGCCGAGTTCGTCGACGCGGGCGTGCCCGTCGACCTCCGCATGCCCGAGGGGGCGGCACTGGAGGGTCCCGTGGGACTGTCGGCGTACCGGATCGTGCAGGAGGCGCTCACCAACGTGCTGAAGCACGCCGACCCCGAGCGGGTCATCGTCGACGTCCGTGTCCTCGACGGTCGCATCGAGGTCGAGGTGCTCGACGACGGCGGCGCGGCCCGGCAGCTGGACACCGTCGGCGGCGGGTACGGGTTGGTCGGCATGCGGGAACGCGCCGGACTCGTCGACGGGACGCTCGAGGCAGGCCCCCGCCCCGGCGGGGGATTCAGGGTGGCGGCCACCCTGCCCGTGACGACGCCCGTCGAGCTCGGCGGAGAGGACGCCGCATGATCCGCGTCCTGCTGGTCGACGACCAGGCCCTGATGCGTGCCGGCTTCCGGATGATCCTCGACGCGGAGGACGACGTGGAGGTCGTCGGCGAGGCCGGCGACGGGGTCGAGGCGGTCGAGCAGGCCCGTCGGCTGCGACCCGACGTGGTGCTGATGGACATCCGGATGCCCCGGATGGACGGCGTCGAGGCGACCCGGCGGCTGGCCGGCCCCGAGGTCGCCGACCCGGTCAACGTGCTGGTCCTGACGACCTTCGACCTCGACGAGTACGTCTACGGCGCGCTGCGGGCCGGCGCCTGCGGGTTCCTGCTGAAGGACGCCCCGCCCGAGGACCTGATCAACGCCATCCGCGTCTGCGCGGCCGGCGACGCCCTGATCGCGCCGGCCGTCACCAAGCGGCTGATCACCGAGTTCGCGCAGCGCCCCCGGGTGGCCGAACCCACCGGCGACGCGGCCCGGCTGACCGCCCGCGAGCAGGAGGTGCTGGAGCTGATGGCCAAGGGCCTGTCCAACGCCGAGATCGCCGCCCACCTGGTCGTCTCCGAGACCACCGTCAAGACCCACGTCGGACGGGTCCTCTCCAAGCTCGGCCTGCGCGACCGGGTCCAAGCGGTCGTCTACGCCTACGAACACCGCCTCGTCGTGCCGGGTGACTAGGGGATGACCCTGTCGGGTCATCCCTCCGGATGACCCCGGGATCAGGGCGCAGCAGGACGACACGGCCGGTCGGGATCCATAGCTTGACCCTGACGCCACGGGAGACCACATCCTCCGACGAGGCACCTCGTCCCGTGCCCTCCTCCTTTCCGCCGTTCCCCGACCAAGGATCTTCGATGAACCCCGCCAGCACCTCCGCGTCCGCCGCGACCCCGCCCGTCACCCGTCCGCTCGCCGCACGTGCGGTTGGGTTGGAGAAGGTGTACGGCAGCGGCTCCACCGCCGTCCGTGCCCTCGACGGGGTGTCGGTGGACTTCCCGGTCGGGGAGTTCACCGCCGTCATGGGCCCGTCGGGGTCGGGCAAGTCCACCCTGATGCACTGCCTCGCGGCCCTGGACCGGCCGACCGCCGGACAGGTGTTCCTCGGCGACACCGACGTCACGAGCCTCAACGACAAGCAGCTGACGATCCTGCGGCGCGACCGGATCGGCTTCGTCTTCCAGGCCTTCAACCTGCTGCCGCAGCTGAACGCCAAAGAGAACATGGAGCTGCCGCTGCGCCTCGCCGGTCGTGCCCCCGACCAGGAGTGGTTCGACCGGGTCGTGTCCACCGTCGGCCTCGGGGACCGCCTGACCCACCGGCCCGCCGAGCTGTCGGGTGGCCAGCAGCAGCGCGTCGCCGTGGCCCGTGCGCTCGTCGGCCGGCCCGACATCGTCTTCGCCGACGAACCCACCGGCAACCTCGACTCCGCCAGCGGCGCGGAGGTGCTCGGTTTCCTGCGTCGCTCCGTCGACGACCACGAGCAGACCATCGTCATGGTCACCCACGACCCCGTCGCCGCCGGCTACGCCGACCGGGTGGTGTTCCTCGCCGACGGTCACGTCGTCGACGAGCTGCGCGCACCCACGGCCGAGACCGTGCTGGACCGGATGAAGGCGCTGGGCTAGCCGCCCGCCCTCGTCCCCTCGTTCCCGGAGGTACCCAATGCTTCGCACTGTCTGGAAGTCGATCCTGGCGCACAAGATGCGGCTGCTGTCGACCACCCTGTCCATCGTCCTCGGCGTCGCGTTCATCGCCGGCACCTACGTCCTGACCGACACCATGCGTGCCGCGTTCGACGACCTGTTCTCCTCGACCACCGCCGGCATCGACGTGGCCGTCCGCGGCGAGGCCCAGTTCACCAGCGCCCTGGCCGAGACCGACCGGCCGCCCGTCACCCCCGAGACCCTCGACGCGCTCGCCGCGGTCGACGGGGTCCGCGCCGTGTCCGGCGAAGTGGGCGGCTTCGCCGTCATCATCGACGACGAGGGCAACCCCGTCGGCGGACAGGGCCCGCCCACCATCGGCATCAACGCCCCTGCCGACGAGGAGCTGACCAACGCCACGCTGCGCGACGGCACCTTCCCGTCCGCCCCCGACGAGGTCGCCATCGACGCCGCCACCGCCGAGGCACAGGGCCTGTCGGTCGGCGACCCCGTGCAGATCGTCGTCGACGGGCCCGTCGAGACCTACACCGTGGCCGGCATCATCGGCTTCGGCGAGGTCGACAACCTGGGCGGCGCCACCCTCACCATGTTCGAGCCCGGCCGGGCGCTGGAGCTGTACGGCGCCGACGGCTACACCGAGATCTACGCCGCCGCCGAGGACGGGGTCGACGTCGACCAGCTGGTCGTCGACGTCCGTGCGGCGCTCGGCGATGGCCTAGAGGTCCTGACCGGCGACGAGCTGGCCCAGTCCGTCACCGCGGAGATCAACGAGGGCCTCGGCTTCTTCACCACCGCGTTGCTGGTCTTCGCCGGCGTGTCGTTGTTCGTCGGCGCGTTCCTGATCGCCAACACCTTCACCATCATCGTGGCGCAGCGCACCCGCGAGCTGGCCCTGCTGCGTGCCGTCGGTGCCAGCCGTGGCCAGGTCGTCACCTCGGTGCTGCTGGAGGCCCTCGCCGTCGGGCTGCTGGGATCCGTCGTCGGCCTGCTGCTCGGCCTCGGCGTCGCCCAGGCGCTGCAGGGCGTGCTCGGCGCGTTCGGGATCGACCTGCCGCAGGGCGACACCGTGTTCGCGCTGCGCACCGTCGTGGTGTCCTTCGTCGTCGGTGTCGGCGTGACCATGGTCGCCGCCCTCGCGCCGGCCGTGCGGTCCACCCGTGTCCCGCCGGTGGCGGCCCTGCAGGCCGTCGCCGCCCCGCCCGCGCGCCGGGAGGGGATCATTCGCTACGTCCTCGGCGGCCTGGTGTTCGCCGTCGGCGTGGGGATCCTCGCCCTCGGCCTGTTCTCCGGTGCCGGCATCAGCGCCGTCGGCGCCGGTGCGGTCGTCACGCTCATCGGCGCCGCCCTGCTGTCACCGCTGGTGACCATGCCGATCGTGGCCCTGCTCGGCACACCCATCGCGGCGTCCCGTGGGGTCCCCGGTCAGCTGGCGAAGGAGAACGCCCTGCGGTCACCCCGTCGGACGGCGGCGACGGCGTCGGCGCTGATGATCGGCCTGGCGCTGGTCAGCTTCACCATGATCATGGGGGCGTCCATCCAGGAGTCCGCGATCGTCGGGATCGACCAGGCGTTCCTCGCGGAGTACCAGGTCAACCCCAGCAGCCAGGGCGCCCCTGGCGCCTCGGCGCTGCCGACCGACACCGTCGACACCCTTGGTGCGCTCGACGAGGTCGCGGTCGCCACGCCGCTGCGCTTCGGCGAGTTCCTGTACGACGACGGGGTGAAGTTCCTCGGCGGCGTCGACCCCGACGCGATCGGCGGGGTCCTGTCGATCGACTTCCTCGAGGGAGGGTGGGACCAGCTGGACGGCGGCATCGTCGTCAGCGAGGACACCGCCGAGTCCGCCGGCCTTGCGCTGGGGGACACCCTCGACGTCACGTTCGCGGCGACCGGGGCCCAGCAGGTGACCGTCGAGGGCATCTTCGACGGCGCCAACATCGACGCCGACTGGCTTATCGGTGAGGACACCTACACGGCCAACTTCGCCGGGGACGGCATCGCGTCGATCTACGTGAAGCTGGCCGACGACGTCAGCGTCGCCGACGCCCGCCCGGCGCTGGAGCAGGCGCTCGCGCCGTTCCCGACCGTGCAGCTGCAGGACCTCGACGAGGTCAAGCAGTCCATCGCCGACCAGATCGACCAGCTGCTGGGCCTGCTGACCGCGCTGCTCGGCCTGTCGATCATCATCGCCCTGTTCGGCATCGTGAACACCCTCGGGCTGTCGGTGCTGGAACGCACCCGCGAGCTCGGGTTGCTCCGCGCCGTCGGTGCGACCCGCCCCCAGATCCGCACGATGGTGCGGTGGGAGTCGGTCCTGATCGCCGTGCTCGGCGCGGGGCTCGGCCTGGTCGTCGGGTCGCTGTTCGGCTGGATGGTCGTCAAGGCCCTGTCCGACCTGGGCATCAGCCAGTTCGTCGTCCCCGGCGGCCGGCTGTCCCAGGCGGTCGTCATGGCCGCGCTGGCCGGCGTGCTGGCCGCGATCGTCCCGGCCCGCAAGGCCGCGAGGACCGACGTGCTCCGGGCGCTGGAAGCCCAGTAGCCCCTCGCGACGGGTCGGTGAATGCCACCCACCGGCCCGTCGTCTGCGAGGCTGTCGAGCCATGATCTCCGTGGAACACGATGGCCCGATCACGATCGTCACGATCGACCGTCCCGACGTTCGCAACGCCGTGGACGGGCCGACCGCCGAGGGGCTGCGCAAGGCCTTCCGCACCTTCGACTCCGACGACGACCGGTCGGTGGCGATCCTGACCGGCGCGGGCGGCCACTTCTCCTCCGGGGCCGACCTGCTGGCCATGTCCGACCCCGAGCGGGCGCTGAGGATGCAGGCCCCGCCCGCCCCCGGGCCGCTGGGCTGCACCCGCATGCGGCTGGACAAGCCGGTCATCGCCGCGATCGAGGGCTACGCCGTCGCCGGTGGCCTCGAGCTCGCCCTCTGGGCCGACCTGCGGGTCGCAGCCGAGTCAGCCGTCTTCGGCGTCTTCTGCCGTCGGTTCGGCGTGCCGCTGGTCGACCTCGGCGCGGTCCGCCTGCCCCGCCTGATCGGCCACTCCCACGCCATGGACATGATCCTCACCGGCCGACCCGTCGACGCCGAGGAGGCCATGATGATGGGGCTGGCCAACCGGGTCGTCCCCGACGGCCAGGCCCTCGACGCGGCGATGGAGCTCGCGAGGAGCCTGCTGGAGTTCCCGCAGCGGACCATGCGGTCGGACCGTCGGATCGCCATCGAGCAGTGGGACCTCGACGACGAGCGGTGGCACATGCGCGAGTACCTGCTCGGCCGCACCGTGCTCATGTCCGGCGAGGCGGAGGAGGGCATGCGGCGCTTCGCCGCCGGTGAGGGACGCCACGGCGACTTCGGCCAGGACTGACGGCGTCCCTGTCGCACCCGGACAGCGCAACGGCCCGTCCCTCTCGGGGGCGGGCCGTCGTCGTGTCCGGTCGGGTCAGCGCAGGGCCAGGCCCGACTCCAGGTCGAAGAAGTGCATGAGCTCGGTCTTGAACATGATGTCGAGGCTCGAGCCGACGGCCGGCGGCTTGCCCGGCTCGAAGCGGGCAACCAGCGACAGCCCACCGGTGCGCGCCTGCTCCTGCATGGCGGCGAACGCCTCGTCGTCGTCGACGGCCTCGCGCATGTCCTCGCTGACCACGGGGCTGGCGTGGGACTTCAGGTGGACCAGCATCTCCGAGCCGAGCATCTCGACGAGCTCGACCTCCAGCCGTGACCAGATCTGGTCGGGGTTGCTCTCGCCGCTTGCCGGGACGAAGTGCTCGGGCCGCATGCCGACCGCCACCCGCTTGCCCGCGTAGTCGCGCACCTTCGGGTAGATGTCCAGCGCGGCCTCGTGGATCAGCAGCTTCTGGTCCTCCTCGAGCTGCACCCAGAACCGGCCGTCGGCGTGCACGATCTCGGCCTGGGCGATGTTCATCGACGGCGAGCCGATGAAGCCGGCGACGAACAGGTTGTCGGGGCTGTCGTAGAGGGTCTGCGGGGCCGCGGCCTGCTGCAGGACACCGCGCTTGAGCACGGCAACCCGGTCACCCATCGTCATGGCCTCGACCTGGTCGTGGGTGACGTAGAGGGTGGTGACGCCCAGGCGGTTCTGCAGGGCGGAGATCTCCGCACGCATCTGCACACGAAGCTTCGCGTCGAGGTTGGACAGCGGCTCGTCCATCAGGAAGGCCTTGGGGGACCGGACGATCGCACGGCCCATGGCCACGCGCTGCCGCTGACCACCCGAGAGCGCCTTGGGCTTGCGGTGCAGGTACTCGGTGAGGCCGAGCACGTCGGCGGCTTCCTTGACCCGCTTGTCGATCTCGTCGCCGGGGACCTTGCTGAGCTTCAGCGCGAAGCCCATGTTCTCGGCCACCGTCATGTGCGGGTACAGCGCGTAGCTCTGGAAGACCATCGCGATGTCGCGTTCCTTCGGCGACAGGTCGTTGACGACGCGGTCGCCGATCTTCAGCTCACCGGAGGTGATCGACTCCAGGCCGGCGACCATGCGGAGGGCGGTGGACTTACCGCAGCCGGACGGCCCGACGAGGATGACGAACTCGCCGTCCTCGATGTCGAGGTCCAGGTCCTTGATGGCCGGATAGCCGTCTGGGTAGACCTTGTTGACGCCTTGCAGAGTGACTCGTGCCACGGGTGGCCCTCCTGGATCGTTCGGCTCGCTTGGGGTGTCTCGGCTGATCGTCGCGCCTTTTAGTCGCCCGTGCAACCCTTTTCAGGGCGTGCTGAAACCGAGATGGCCGGAACCGGGTCAGGGGCGACCGTCGCAGTAGCTGCCCCAGATCCCGAGGCCCAGGTCCTGTGCGTTGGCCTCGGCGGTCTCCACTTCGACCTCGTGCAGGCGGTTGAGGGGAAAGACGAAGGCAGCGGCCATGCCCTCGGCGACCATGTCGAGGTTCACCAGCCCCTCCGCCTCGCTCCAGACGTAGCGGAGGTACCGGCCGTTGGGGTCGACGTCCTCGGTGTCGCGCTCCAGGTACACCCTCGAGCCGACCGGGATCAGCTCGGCCAGCAGGTCCGTGGCCGTCTCGTAGCACTCCTCGTCGCGCTCCGGCGTGTCGATCTCCAGCAGGCGGATCCGCTGGTCACCGAACGGCACGTCGCCGGGTTCGGTGACCTCCACGTCGATGGTGTCCCCGTCGATGATCCACGTCACGATCGCCTCCTGGGTGCCGGCGGGGATGGCGTCGGGGTCGGGCAGGTCCGGCCGGTCGCTGCTTGCCGCGGGGGAGGGAGGGGCGAGCGGCCGTGCAAGCCCGTCGTCGTCGGGTTCCTCGGTGGCCGCCGATTCCTCGATGTCCGGGGTGGCGACAGCCGGGGTCGAGGGCGGGGCCGCCGAGGCCGTCTCGGTCGGGGCGTCAGTCACCTCCACCGGCTGTGCCAGCGGCGTCGGGGCCAGCTCCTCGGCGGGCTCCGCACACCCCGTGGCGGCGATGGCGAGCAGGACGAGCAGGGCGACGAAGGGGGCAGGGCGACGCATGCGCTCCACGCTACGGGGTCGGGCGTCCGAGGCCGACTGTGGCCACGGGCCGTCGGCGTCGTAGCATCTTCCGGACCAGCCCCCGTAGCTCAGGGGATAGAGCGTCGGTTTCCTAAACCGTGCGTCGCATGTTCGAATCATGCCGGGGGCGCCGAGGTCAAAAGCCTCTTGAGCAGGCATTATACGCCTTCCGTGGAGGAAGTCGATCACCGCCATTGGCCGCTGATTACCGCGATTTGCCGCCAAAATTGGGCAGAGATTGGGCAGAAACCCCCTCCAGGACCCCTCCGGGGCCCCTCAGCGAGGGGACGGCGCCGCCCCGAAGTGGGCCTGCTCCACCCGGTTGCGCTCGATGAAGGCGTCCAGCTCCTCGGGCACGAACCGGACGTAGTGGCCGACCTTCACGAACGGGATCCGACGCTGTGCGACGGCGCGACGGATCCATCGGACGGTCACGCCCAGGCGGTGTGCGGCCTGATCGACATCGAGGAGGGTTGACGAGTTCACAGCGTTCCCTTCGGAGGACTCAGTGCGTGCACTCGTCCGACGAACCGACCGCTCGTCCTGTGTCATCGACCTTCCTCGCGGCCCCTCCTGAAAGTTCCTGACACAGACCACCCCCGGTGCTCGTCAGACCGATCACACGTCTGGCATTCCCGGTGCCGGACCCGATCGGGTGGGGTGGTCGAGGGTGACGATGTCGATGCGGAAGATGTCGGCGGGGTCGGGCTACCGGTACCTCCTGGACTCCGTCGCCAGGGGTGACCTGGGTGCGGGCATGTCCTACTACACCGCAGCGGGGACACCGCCCGGCCGGTGGCTCGGCACGGGACTGCGCGCACTCGAGGGCGGCCCACGCGTGGGGACGCGGGTTGGCGATGACGAGCTTCGGCTGCTGTTCGGGGAGGGCCGTCACCCCCGCACAGGGGCGGCCCTGGGCCGGGCGTATCCGCAGTACCGCGAGGGCTCCGGGCGCCGGGCGGTGGCGGGATTCGACCTGACGTTCTCCGTCCCCAAGTCGGTCAGCGTCCTGTGGGGCGTGTCGCCGGTGTCGGTGCAACGGCGGATCTGGGAGGCCCACCACCGCGCCATCGTCGACGTGCTCGACCTGGTGGAACGGGAGGTCGCCGCAACCCGCATCGGTACCGACGGCGTCCGCCAGGTCGAGGTCAGCGGGATCATCGCCGCGGCGTTCGACCACTACGACTCGCGTGCCGGCGATCCGCAGCTGCACACGCACGTCGTCATCTCCAACAAGGTCCGTACCACCGGTGATGGGCGGTGGCGGGCGTTGGACTCCCGGCCGATCCACGCTGCGACGGTGGCGCTGTCGGAGCACTACAACGCGGTCCTGGCCGACCACCTCACCACGACGCTGGGGGTCGGCTGGGAGCTCCGGGACCGCGGCGACGACCGGACCCCTGCCATGGAGATCATCGGGGTCCCCGAGGAGTTGCTTGCGGCCTTCTCCTCACGGACCTCGGCGATCGAGGTCGAGAAGGACCGGCTGGTCGGCGACTACCTGGCGGCCCACGGACGGCGGCCCTCGGCACGGGTGATGATCCTGTTGCGGCAGGCCGCAACCCTCGCAACACGACCCGACAAGGTCCTCTCGTCCCTGTCGGACCTGACCGAGGGATGGAGGCATCGGGCCCGCACCCTGCTCCAGGAGGATCCGGGGGAGTGGACCTGGCGGCTGCTCGACCGCTCGAGCCGCCAGCGGCCGGTGGAGCATGTCGTCGGGCCGGTCGGTGTGGAGCAGCTGGCTGCCCGGGTGGTCGAGTCCGTCGGTGAGCGTCGAGCGACCTGGACACACTGGAACCTCCACGCCGAAGCCTCCCGCCGGCTCCGCACCCAACGGTTCCCCACCGCACGGGCGCGCGAAGACGTGGTGGCAGCGGTCGTCGCGGCAGCGGAGGCCATGTCAGTGTCGCTGGATGCGCCGGAGATCGCCCCGGTGCCCGAGCAGATGCGACGTGCCGACGGGACCAGCCAGCTCCGGCCACGCAACGCGACCCGCTACACCTCACAGGCGCTCCTCGATGCCGAGGGTCGGCTGCTCGAGCACGCGGCCACAACCGACGGACCGACCGTTGCCGCGGCCGTCGCCGAGGCCGGCGCTGTGCTGGGGGACGGGGCCGGGCGGACCCTCGGGGTTGATCAGGCCGCGGCGGTCGTCGATGTCGCGACCTCGGGCCGTCGGGTCGATCTGCTCGTCGGGCCGGCAGGGACGGGCAAGACCACGGCCCTCGCCGCCCTCCGACGTATCTGGGAAGCCCAGCACGGGGTGGGGAGCGTGATCGCCCTCGCCCCCTCGGCTGCGGCCGCAGACGTGCTCGCCGAGGGGCTGGGCGTCGCGGCGGAGAACACCGCCAAGTGGCTCCACGACCGCAACACCTTGCGGGCCGGGCAGCTGGTGATCGTGGACGAAGCGTCACTCGCCGGCACCCACACCCTCGACCGGATCGCGGGCCAAGCAAGGGAGGCCGACGCGAAGGTGCTGCTGGTCGGTGATGCCGCCCAGCTGGCCGCGGTCGACGCCGGGGGTGCCTTCCACCTCCTCACCACCAGCCGGCCCGATCATCCGTCGCTGGCGGACGTGCGCCGGTTCACCGAGAGGTGGGAGGCGGATGCAACCCTGCGACTCCGCGACGGCAACCCCACCGCCCTCGACGGCTACCTCGCCCACGACCGCATTCGCAGCGGCGCAACAGAGGAGATGGTCAAGGCCGCCCACGCTGCCTGGTGGCGAGACCTCCAGGACGGCAACGAGTCGCTGCTGATCGCCCCGACCCGCGAGCTCGTCGCCGAGCTCAACCGCGTTGCCCGCGCGGCGCGTCAGGTCGAGCGGATCACAGCGGCGGGCGGTCCGGAGGTCGAGCTGGGGGACGGGACCGCCTGCTCGATCGGCGATCGCATCATCAGCCGGAAGAACGACCGGAGGCTGACCGCCGGGACGCGCTGGGTCCGCAACGGCGACCGATGGACCGTCGGCGCGGTCCATCCTGACGGCAGCCTCACCGCAACCCCACCAGCCGGCGGCCCCACGGTGGTGTTGCCCGCCAGCTACGTCGCGTCGCACGTCCAGCTCGGCTACGCGACGACGATTCACCAGGCACAGGGACGGACCGTCGACACCGCCCACACCATCATCACCCCGACCACGAGCCTAGAGCAGCTCTACGTCGCCATGACCCGTGGCCGTCGCGCCAACACCGCCCACGTCACCACCGACAGCCCAGCCGGCGAGGCTCACACGGATGATCGTAGAGACGCGCTGGGGGTCCTCCGCGACATCCTGGCGCACACTGACCAGGACCGGTCGGCACACGCCACCATGCGCGGCGGACAGGACCAGGCGACCAGCTTCCGGCAACTCGCCGCGGAGTACGAGGCCATCGCGGCCCTCGACCCGGATGTTCGGCACAGCCGAGGACACGCCGACCTCGTTGCCGGCGTCCTCCCCCGCGCCCGCAGCAACGACGCCGCCCTTGCCGAGATCCTCAACGACCGCGCAGCCATGCTCGAGGCGACCGCCGACCGTCTCGCGGCCACCGCCCGCCGCGAGGGACAGGCCTGGACCCACCAGATCGCGCCGCCACCACGGACCGACCCGAACGCCCTCGCCACATGGAGGCGCGGCGTACGGACCATCGCCGCCTTCCGCAACGTCCACGACATCACCGATGATCGACCCCTTGAAAGGCAACGTCGCGGCATCCTGGACATCAAAGCCGTTCGAAGCGCCCTCCGGCTGTCCACGCCGATGCAGCCTGCTGGCGCCCAGCACCTGCGCCCGGCATTGCGGACACCGAATAGTGGCCCCTCGTTCGGTCGATGACCCGAAGGTGAAGGACGTGCCTATCCGCTCGTAAGTCCCCGGTGCAGCCGCACGAAGAGCAGTTCGGCCGAAACGCGACCGCATATAGCCGCCGTCCGGTTTGGGGGAGTACTGAACCCCACCTCGGGCTCTGGTCCGCTGATACAACTGGCGACCGGACGGGCTTGGTGTGCCACGACGAGGGACTGGGCCGGCACTGGATCGAGCCGAGAAAGCATGGGGAGACTGGTTGAGATGAGGGCGCCTAAGCAAGAAGCCACCGGCACTGCCGGTCTTAGCGACGTGATGGGCAATTTCGAGCGGATTGGTTGGGGCCCCGTTCCCAACACGCTCCACGACTTGGGCACTGATCTCTTCATCCTGGCGCGGGACGCAAGAAGATTCGAACGCGGACTCCTCGTTGGCGCACAAGTCAAGGCCGGACCGACCGCTTTCGATAGGCCCGTGACGGACGAATCTGGTGCTGTCGTCGGGTGGGAGTATTACGAAGCAGATGCGAGTCACTTCGACGACTGGGTGAAACACGGTCTGCCCCACCTGGTCGTACTGAATGACTTGGGCAGTCGAATCTCGTACTGGGTCCACGTCACCGCGGATGCCGTCTCCTCGACGGGCAAGGGCGTCAAGATCCTCGTCCCCGCCGACCAAACAGTTGACGTGGAGCATCTTGAAGCGCTGATGGAAGTCGCGGCCAACCAAAGGGTTCCAATACCACTTGAGGGCACGGCCTGGTCGGCCGGCGTCAGAAACATTGCACCATCTCGCCGTCTGCGCCACGCGATGATCGCACCCCGGTTGGTGGCACCGCACCCGAACACTGGGACGTCCAGGGAGATTGAACCGGAAGAGGGATTGGCCATTCTTGCGCGCGGTTCCGTGTCTCGCTTCGAAGGATTCGGTGAGCAACACGCATCCGTGCCCAAACTCAATGAGGCAAACGACCACAAAGACTGGAGGTGGCGCTTCGCCGCAGCCTTGGCACGATACGTATTGGGCAATGAGTCCGCTGTCGGAGGGTTGATCGACAGCGCCCCAAACGCCGCCGCCCAAGTAGCTGCACGGGTACTTCAGGCGTGTGAACTACATGATGGCGAGGAGTACGACCACGCTATTAAAGTCCTAACGGAACAGATCGAAGCCGACAATGCCAATCCGACGGACCAGGCATGGCTGTTGATGCAGCGAGCACGTATCCGGGCGGACACCGGGGCTGTCGCCGACGCACGCAATGATGCAGTGGCCGCTCAAGTTATGCTAGTCGGGGACGAAGATGACCTGACAGCGTCAGCCCTCAGGGGAGCCTCCGGGTGGCTGCTCTTTCAAACCGCGCCTTGGGCCGATCGGAAGCTGCAGCAGATGATCGAATCGACGGACACAGCGGTGTCTTGGTGGCGCACTCAGGCCACCTCGTCCGCTCTCTCGGAGGCGGAGACGCGAGTCTTTCGCAGATGGGCGGACGAGCAGACGCGAAGGTTTGAGGTCGAAGACGTCGTCAACAATCGTCTCTATGCGGCTCTCCTCGGGGCCCATCTAGCTGGTGAGCAAGCAGCATGGCGCGCTACAGGCAGTGTGCTTGCACGTAACACGATTATGGTGGCGCACGGCCGACAAGACCATAGGCTGTTGCAGTCAGGCGTCGATGAGCTACGACGCAGCGGGGATGCACCAAACACCATACTTGCAGCTCAAAGGTTGTGGTCGATTGGGCCGCTGCTACCTCTGCGAGACGCTGTAGCGGCTATCCGCCGCAATTCTTGGACGCACACGACGGCGCTCGCAAATATTCGGCTGTGGGAGCACGGCGGTGATCTTCTGCTCCGAGAAGATGCTCTCGACGCCTCCCATTTTTGCCTTGAGGTGCTATCGGATCCTGAACCGTTCGCTCAGCGGACGAATCCTACGTTCCGCGTGGTGCCCGCACTGCTGGACTCACTCGCGGGGGTCGTGCTCGCAGGCGGGCACGACGCTCAACGCGACGTACTGCGCTTCATCGCCGAGCTACCGCAGATCAGTGAAGACTCGGAGGCACAAGGGTGGGCTCGAGTGTTGACCCGACTGGATCCCCACAATTTAGACGCTAGCGAGCGTTCCGAGGTGCGGGCCGCAGCCGACCGGCAGACGAGTGAGCTTCTATCCGCCCAGATGCTCGGGTTCTTGATTGATGACCCGGACGTCCTGCGTGTACTCCTTGAACGGGCACGCAAGGGCGACTCGTACGCTCTTGCCGCCATCAGTGACGTCAACCGGTTGAACCGAGACGCAGCGGTGGCCGTAATAGAACGCGAGGCGACGACGCTGCAGCGGATGGTGAACGACGCCGAGAAGGGTTCGTACTCAGTGTTCGTGCACGACCCCGTTCGGACTTTCGTGGTTGTTGCTGCTGCCTTTCCAGAAGCTGCACAATGGGAGGCGCTCATGGGCCTGCTCGAACACCCCCAGGTGGCGGGAGAGCATAAGCGCAGTGGCTGTCTCGCGCTGGGTAATCTAGTAGACGAACTTCCACAGGCGGTTCGTCAGGAGCTGACAAGGATCCTCCCGGCTATCGGGCAGACATCGACGATCGACGTGATGTACGGGCGGCCGTTGGCGGGCGCCGACCGGTACCTAGGGGCTGCGCTCGGAAGCGTTGATCAAGTGGAGTTCGCAAATATCCTTGGGAAGCTAATGAACGGTTCAAGGCATGACCGTATGGATGCGGCGAGGCTGATCATGCTGCAGCCAGATACGCCTCATGTCTCGGCGCTTATCATGATGCTTGGTGACCCATTTGCGGACGTCCGCGCGGCCGGCGCGGCCGCACTGGCAAAGTTAGCGGTTCGTGAACCGACCCGAGCTGACCCGCTTGTGCAGGCTGGCCTGCAACAGGCGTTGCTAGATCCGGGCGCCCGGGTGCCCCTGGGAGTGGCTGTTGGGCTGGGTGGCCCTACCGTTGATCGCGCAGAGGCAGTTGCGGTCGCGAGTCAGTTCGTGGATCACCCCTCCGCCCTCGTCCGGAACAATGTGCTGCAAATGGTCGTACAGGCATGAGGCACCGGCCCCACAGACATAGCACTGGCCTTAATCTCATGCGAATGGGCGCCTTTGCGTCTTGCCGTCAAGCATAGGCGTGTCCGGTGCTGCTTCAGCCCAATTCGTCTTTCTCAACACGTACGATGTGTCCAATAACACCGTGACTGTAGCCCCCGCGGCTCCAGGTCGCCGTCAGGGAACACGGCAGCCGGGCGGACGGCGACGGTCTCACCGGCAGGCACACCTTGTCGTTCACCAGTGTGGCGTCCCGGAGTGCGAAGCCCCCCAAGTCGAGCGCAACCGCACCCAGGCCGTATCGTCACCACTCGGCCGGCTTGGAGGTTCGCAGTCTTAGACGGCTGCGACTATCGCGATTCAGAGCCCAAGCGCCCCGACCTCATTTCACGCTCGATCGAGAAGGGCAGCGATACTGCGATAGATCGGGATCACTTGGCGCTCATCTCGCAGCATCTGGTGGAGGAAGGATATTCGCGGTGGCTTCTCGCTAGGACACCGAACAGTTACATTTCTAGGGCCGCCTGATAAGTTCGATGAACATAAAAGTATTCACACTTGGCTAGCCCGGTTTCCGAATCAAGGGCCATTTCATCATCTGAGTAGAACGTAGGTTTGGACGACGACTTGCCTGAGCACCCGAGAAAGCCCAAGCGATAGAGGAGGCGGAGGATCGGGTGGTACATTTCTTCCCAAGAAACATCATACAGCCACACAGATGACGAGAGTTCAGTTACCCATACTACACCGCTGAAGCTGGGGTCGGCCGGCAGGAGTGCGATCTTCTCAAGCACCGAGTTCAGGTCGTCGCGCGTCATGCGGGGCGGTGCGCCTCTAAACTGCATAACCACATCCTCAATGCCGGGATAGTTGCCCTTCCACTCGTCCCGCAATGCCAAAAGCCGATTCTTGCTGTAAGCACTCTCGGCATTGGTGATATCTTTCCAAGCGAGTCGGCTCTTCCCGGCGGCAATGGCGAGACATTCGTTGAGGTATGCTATCGCGTCTCGCGGACGTAGCAAGGTGCGGTCGATGATGTAGTCAAGCGCACTGCCCCGTGTCCGGTTGGTGTGCGGCAACAGCTTGGATATGGACTCGATATCCAACTCATGCCGTGTCGCAGCGACGGGTACGCGCTGTGCCAACATGTCTTTGAGTTCGGCCCGACTCCACCTCATTTCCAGCATTTGGGCGCGAATCTTCTCTTCTTGGCCGGACTTCTGTCCAAAGTCCAGGTCCTCCAAGATGTTCGTTCTAAGGGCTACAAGGACCTTCAAGTTGGAAACACGCTTGAGTTGTAGGACCGTCCTGAACAGACACCGAATGAGGTCGTTAGCTATCTCGTCATCAACCCACTGGCTATCGAGGTCGTCAATGACTACATAGACGTAGTCCTGCTTGGATGGTAGAATGTCTTCGTCGAGGACCTTGATCATCATATTGAGCCGAGCCAACTGCGTTTCATTTACTATTCGTTGGAACCGCTCGGCTAGCTGCGCCTTGACGTCCCCAGACTGTTCACGGGCGTAGGCGGCATTGAAGTCGCTAGCAACCAATCCAGGGAGCTTGCCGGACGCCGATCCGGCAACCGTTATCTTCTTCGTAAAATTATCTGTTATTTCTCGTACGCGCTCGTCAGTCTCGCACCAGAATTTCCCCTCGAAGTCATTCAGATAGTCAAGGGCCGCAGCCTTCGCTGTGTCGCGCGAGACGAGGCGGCGCAGTTGATCAAGCACAGTTGCCTTGTTCACAGGACTCGTTACTTTGTAACGGTGTCGTATGATTTCCACTAGCAATACGTGCTTCCAAAGCGCTATCCAAAGAGGGTCCAGGTGGACGTCGAGAGCCTGAAGGAACTTCACTACCTGTAAGTCGGTTATGTATGGAAGTGAAAGGTCTTCGGGATTTATGCGGATGACGTGTTCTGCTTTGTCGATCTCCAATTGTTGCAAGCAAGCCGACTTCCCCGTCCCTGTCCGTCCGATGATGAACGAGTGCGGGTCGTCTAGCCTCGATAGGGCTTCGTACTGACCCGAACTGAAGAACGCATCCTTCAGCAGGGGGTCCGCCTCGGCAGTCTCCCCACCAAGATTGAATCCGCCGCGAAGCTTGGTCTTCTTTCCTACGGACATTTCAGGCACCCCCTGTTAGCTGGCCCACGCTGTGGATCCCGGACCATAGACGCTGGGGGTGACAACGGGGCGTCTTCCTTGGGTGATCCGGGGCCTACTCTCTATGAGACCTCCTCCCCGCTCAGGCCGAGGGGTCGGGCGGCGCTGTCAGGTTGCCTTCGGTCCTTTACTGGCAAGCCGTGCTAAGAGGGGGTGTTCAATGTTCTCGACGAGTGTCCTTGGCTTTTCGGGAGCGCCTTGACTTCGTTCCAGTCGTTGGCGGCTCGCAAAACGGCCGTGGGTGGGTATGGGTACCTGACGTCGTGAAGCGGGACCTGCGGCCTCTACGTGCGTACTGAAGTCCTTGGTGGCCCGTGGATGACTATGCGAGGTCCGTCCTTCACGTGACACCGACGTCGTCTAGCGCGAGGCCCTGGTCGGCTTCTAGAGGGCTGCCACTCGCCGCCGAAGACCAGTCGGCTTCCCTCCTGCCAGCCCAGACGTTCCGTAATACGAGCGCCATCATCGATGACAAGACGGTCGCCGGCCTTCGTCTTCGCTTCGTGCCTCCCCGTCGGCTGACGCTCACAGGAGTAGGCTCCCCGAACACCAACCGCAACAGGAGGGCGATGACGACATGGCTGATCCACTCACCGGGCGGCAGCAGCGCCATCGGGAGCGGGTGGCCGAGGCGCTCCAAGAACTGGCCGACGCACTGGCAGGGCCGCTGCTGGACGCGGCCGGCGGCTCCGGTGACCGAGAACTGATTCAGAAGGTCAGCGACTGGGCGCAGCACCTAGCTAGGGCCACGTCCCTTCCCGATCACGCATGGGATGACGACCAGAATGAGGTGCTCCTCGACCGTCTTTATGGCTCGAACGACAAGGTCACGCCTTGGACCGACGACCCCGAGGTCCATTGATCAGTACTGCTGTGCAGTGTGTCATCGGCCGGTCCTGGGTTCTCAAGCACTCGAGTGACTGAATGGGGAGTGGGGAGAATGATGCCTGGCAACTTCTTGGTCGCCTGGATCAAAGGCTAGCGCAGGCCCAACCTACCAAACCGACGGTTGAGTTGGATAGGGAATGTGCCCTGTCGCCATCGAATCGCGCGTGACAGGCATGGACTCGCCCGGGTTATGCTCGATGCGCACAGTCCATCCGTGTGGCGCCTCGCCATGCTGCATGGAGCGAGGTCCAATGTGGACGTGAGTGGAGTAGATGCGACTCTGCGACGAGTTCCAATAGCTGACTTGGACCCTAAAATCGCCGGCGATCACGCGCTCACGTCCGCGGACATATGTTTCGGGCCGCCCTGGGGCTAGGTCGAGTAAGAGTATTGCGTGCGTCTCAGCCCCCTCGCCGACGAGCGTTTCAGTCAAGGATCCGTAGAACGCATGCGTATCGCCAACGGCATGCCACGCGGTGATAAGAGCGGGCCCGCGACCAACGTTGCGGAGTCGCATCTCCACTCGGAACTGTCCACCGTTGGGACGCATGAGGACCGGCAGCACCGGGTTGCCGTCGGCCTTGAACGCCATGCCGGTGCTGTCCTCTCTCATCTCGACCGGAGTCAGCAGCGGGGCTATGGACGCCTCTAGTGTGTCTCGGGCAATGCCCGCCTGAGAAACGGTTGCCTCAGCCGCTTGACGCGTTGCCTCCAAGCTCTCGCGGCTCAATGCCGCTTGTTGAATGGCCGCGGCCGCAGCGGCCTCAGTGGCCCTCGCAGACACTTCAGTAGCTCGCGCGCTTCTCGCGGTTATGCGTGCGAGCCACCACGTCAGGGCTGCGAGAGCGGCCGTCACCAGGACTAGTCCAAGGGTTGCTTGAGCAGTTATTCGTGCTGCCTCATTAGCATCGACCGTAATCACCCTCTCAACTTCGTGGCGTCCGAGGTTATGGGTTATAACACTGCCACGATTAAGACAGGGCCAAAGGGAACATTTGAGCGGCGAACAAGAACTTGGGCGTGCGTACGCATTCGGCGAAGCTTGTCCGGCGGAATCGTGCCAGCTCGGCCCCACATAGGTTTGAAGGGAGCTACGACGCGCTAACCATCGGCGTAGCTAGTCCGCCCGATCCAGCATCACGGGATCTCATAGCACGCTGCTGATGCGTTCGTTGGCCATTTGCTCGTCGCCTGCGAGGGCGCCGACGTAGTTGGAGACGAGGGTGTCGACGCTGTGGCCGAGGCGGCGGGCGCACTCGCCCAAGGGCACGCCCGCGCCGAGCCAGGTGGTGGCTGCGGCGTGTCGACAGTCGTAGATCCGGATCGGCTGCTCGCCGACGGCTGCCAGCGCGCGGTGCCAGGCGCGGCGCCAGTTACCCTGGTTGGGCCGGTTGCCCTCGCTGGTGCGGAACAGCAGACGCCGCGGGTCGCGGTCGGGGAGCTGTTCGACCCATGCCGCGAGGATCTCGACGAGCTGGGGTGGGATGGGCACCAGCCGTGGGCCGGTCTTGGGCTCGCCGGGTTGACCGTTGCCGATGTCGGCCTCGACCACGTCGAGGGACCCCCAACCCTTGCTGGGCAGCTGGAGTACCCCGACCCGGAGCATCACGACCTCCGACGGACGCAAGCCTGCGTAGTAGGCCGTTGCCGTCATGGCGTGGTAGCAGCCGCTCGCCGGGTGGTCGGTGATGATCGCCTCGATCGCCCGGGTCATCGTCTCGGGGGAGGGGAGCGAGCGGATCCGCTGCGCGGTCGTGAGCCCGCGGTTGGCCTTCCGCCGCGCCCGCGCCCGGCTGCGGACGGGCCACGGGTCCTGCTCTATGGCTCCCACCTCAACCGCGGCCAGGACACAGGCGTGTGCTGCGACCCTGAACCTGGTGGCGGTGTTGGATGACAACGGGCCGCTGCCGTCGAGCCGCAGCCGCATTCGCCGTTCCACATCGAGCAACACGGCCTTGTCGAGCTGGGCCAGGGTGAGGGCGTTGGTGCCGAGCCAGCCCTCGAGTCGGCTGTCACGTTCCTGGGAATCCGCGCGCAACGACGTGAGCAGGTACCGGCGGAGGTCGGCCGGTGTCCGGGCACCGGGTCGCACCGCGAGCGTGACGAATCGGGCGAGCGACTCCACCATCGACGACCGCGTCCTCGGTGCCCACTCCGGCCACTCCTCCGCCAGCCATCGACGTGCCCACTCGTGCACACCCATGCCGGCGAGCGGCAGCACCCACCCGTCGGGCTCACCCGTCGACGGCGCGAACTGCTCGCCGTCGTGGACGGCCCGCTGCAACAACCCTCGGTACCGGTCGGCCTCCGACCGCGTGCGGAACGACCGGGACCGATGCCGGCCGTCGATCATCCACCTGACGATCCACGGCCGGTTGCGCCCCACCTCTCCCTTGCGCTTCTGCAGGCCGAAAACCTTCACGTCCTGGTGCGGATGTGGCACGCTCATCACCTCGGTTTGTCGAAGCGACCGTGCCCGCTGTGTCAGGTCAAATTGGGCGGAAAATTGGGCAGGATCGCGGCCTCTGGGTCAAAGAGGCCGCTGACCTGCGGTTTCGGCGAAAATCCGGCCTGCTTCCTAAACCGTGCGTCGCATGTTCGAATCATGCCGGGGGCGCCGAGGTCAAAGCCTCTTGCGCGGTCATCGCTATCCGTGGACGAAGTCGATCACCCCGGTGGCTGCTGATGTCCGCGAATCAGCCGCACCGGCTGCGCCTGGTCGTGCCACCCGGTGCAGCGGCGCCGTCCATTTGCGGCGATGATGAAAGAGATGCACACACGAGCGGTCACTGTCGCGGACATCCCGCTCCTCACGCGGCTGCAGGTCCGCCACGAGGAGTCCATCGGGGGTGGAGAGATCATCAGTGAGGTGGAGACGGCCGAGCAGCTCGACCACGTCGACGACTTGGCGTCCTCCTCACTCGTCGTGGAGGACGACGGCGGGGGCATCCTCGGCGCGGCGTGGCGGTGGGGAACCAACACGGTCTGGCTGGTGGACCCCGATGCAGAGGACGAGACGGTCCACGACGTCCTGCTCGGCTGGCTCGAGGACGGCCCCATTCGCACCGCCGACGCCGATGCAGCCGACCGCCGGTCCGTGGCGGCCCTGGACGGGCGTGGCTGGCACCACGTCCATTCCTCCTTCGACCTCGAGATGGACCAGGACCAGGCGATGGCGCTCGAGGAACCCGCGTGGGCCGAGGGCGTCACCACGGTCCCATGGACCCCTTCAGTGGCGGCAGACGTCCACGAGCTGATCTACGTCCGTGCCGGATGGTCGACGGTCCCCGGTCACAACCACCGACCGTTCGAGGAGTGGTCCAGCCTGTTCGCGGGTGCCTTTCTCGTCCCCGGTCAGCAGGTCCTCGCCGTCGAGGGTCACGAGCTCGTTGGCGTGGCGATGTGTCGAATATGGGACGACGGCACCGGTTGGGTGTCCCAGCTCGCCGTCGCGCGAGCGCACCGGGCTCGCGGGATCGGACGGGCGCTGCTGCTGACGGCGCTGCGCCGTCTGCGCGACGACGGCGCGACCAGCCTCGGCCTCTCGGTCAATGCCGAGAACCGCGGCGCCCTCGGGCTGTACCAGCGCGTGGGTCTCACCGTGCACCGCGAGTGGCTGACCTACGAGGTGACTCCCTCCGCGACCCCATCAAGCGGACGAGGAACCTGATCGCGAGGTAGCCCGACAGGAGCACTGGGACCAGTGGTCCAGTGGAACGTTGCGCGCTCGCGATACGTCTGACAGACGCATGAGGCTCTCGCTCGGCGTCGTCACCATCGCCACCGTTGCCCTGGTGGCTGCGTGTACCGGCGCGCCGGAGCAGCCACACGAGCGGACACCGATCGCGTCGTCACCCAGCGACCTGGCGCCTCCTTCGACCGACGTTGCCTCGTCGCCGGAGGGCGATGACGTCACAGCCGAGGACGCGGAATCGGGGCCGGAGCCGACCGAGGACCGACCGGTCACCGCTCTCGCCCGGCTGTTCGCCGCTCGTGAGACCTGGGCTGCTCTGGGCCTTCAGGACTACGCGTTCGTGTTCCAGCGCGACTGCTTCTGCCCCCCCGAGGCGACAGGACCGTTCGACGTCATCGTCACCGGCGGCACCATCTCCTCGATCGATGGCCAACCCGTCGACGCAGGGCAGGATCTCGTCCCGACCGTCACGCAGATGCACGACCGCATCGAGCAGGACCTCGCCAGAGGGGCGTTGGTCACCGGCGGGTACAACCGCCACGGCCTGCCCGCCAACCTGTACGTCGACCCAACGCCACCCTTGGATCTGGGCAACGGAACCGAGGTTCCCAACGCCATTGACGACGAGGTGACGTACACCGCGAGGTTGGTCACAGCCGAAGACGAGTAGAACCACCCCTACAGGCCGGGACGCTCCCGGTCGACTGGGACGTCATGGGGCAGCCGGTCCCGGACTGCGCGCCTGCGACGGCCAGGACCAGCTTGCCGCGGGCCTGCCCGGCCTCCAGGAGGCGCATGGCCTCCGCCGCCTCCTCCAGCGGAAACACCCGTCCGACTCGTGGTGTCACGTGCCCGGCCTCGACGAGGTCGGCGAGCCGTTCGAGGTGGTCGGCATCCTCTGTGGCGACGAAGGTCACCAGGCGCTGGCGGGTGAACGCCGAGGTCAGCACGGCCCGGAGCTGGCGGTCCAGGCCACCGATCAGGCGCCCGCCGCCTTCTCCTCCGACGATGACGAGGGTGCCGGTGGGGCGCAGGGCGTGTCGCAGGTCGCGCAGTCGGCGGTTGCCGCCGGTGTCGATGATGACGTCGTAGCGGTCTGCCTCGGCCAACGGGTCGGCGACGCGGTGGTCGATGACCTGATCGGCACCGAGGTCGCGGACGAGGTCCAGCTTGCCGGTGCTGGCGGTGCCGGTGACGTGGGCGTCGTGGGCACGGGCGACCTGCACCGCGTAGCTGCCGACGCCGCCGCTGGCGCCGAGCACCAGCACGCGGTCGCCGGCCTGGACGTGGCCGTGGTCCTCGACGGCCTGCAGGGCGGTCGAGCCGGACACGGCGAGGGCGCCGGCGGCCAGCATGTCGACGCCCCGCGGGACAGCGGCGACGCGGTCCTGGTCGATCGCGACGAGGTCGGCCCACGTGCCCTGCCCGACGCCGAAGACCGCGTCGCCCTCGGTGAAGCGGGTCACGTCGCGACCGACGGCCTCGACGATGCCTGCGACGTCCATGCCGGGGATGGGGTGGCGCGGCTTGCGAAGCCCGAACGCCAGTCGGGTCGGGTAGGGCAGTCCCGTCATCAGGTGCCACATACCTCTGTCCACGCCGGCGGCATGGACCCTGACGAGGACGTCAGTGGCCCCGATGTCGGGGGTCGGGACGTCCTCGAGTGTGAGGACGTCGGCGGTGCCGTAGGTGTGCTGGGTGATCGCGCGCATGGTGATCGTCTCCTCTTCTCGGTGTGCGGATGTATCGGTGGTGCGGGGTCAACCGGCGACCGCGACGGGTCGCACCGCGGCCGGGGACTGTCGGATTCCACGGCGGAACAGGCGGGCGGCGAAGGCGGGCTCGACGACCATGGCGATGAGGTAGAGGGGATCGATGGCCGTGTTGAACGAGGGGGCGAACAGGGCGGCGAAGGACCCGAGCAGGTAGACCGCACCCGTGGCGGCCATGCCGATCGCGAGCCACGGCGGGACGAGGTGGTGGTCGGCCAGCAGCTTGGCCAGTGCCAGGCACGAGACCCCGAAGGCGATCAGCCCGATGTCGTATCCGAGGGCGTGTGCCTCCACCGCCTGCAGCGCTTGGGCCGCGGCGGCGGACGAGCCGGTGCTCACGGCGTCCCGGGCCAGGCCGAGCGCGGGTGCGAGGGTCAGCATGTTGGCGGCGAGGATCCCGGCCTGGATCAGGCGGGCTCCGGTGGCAATTCGGGCGAGCCGGCGGTCGTGGGGCTTCAGCAGTCGGTACAGGCCCAGGCCGACGATCACATCGAGGGCGATCATGACCACGTCGGCGCCGATGCCGGTGACGAACAGGCCGGGTGAGCCTGCGATGTTCGCGGCGGTTGCCGTCGGATCCCCGGCGACGACCAGCTGTCCACGGACGACGAACTCGGCGAAGATGCCGGTGAAGACGATCCCGAAGTAGGCGACCCCGACAAGGCGGGACAGCGACGTCGGACGGGGGGTGGGGATGGTGGTGGCAGCCATCTCTGGCTCCTCTCGGAATGGGTGTGCGGGGACGTCGTTGACGCTACGGAGCACCCCGGACGGCGGTCTTGACCGTTCCGGCCACCCGCTTGACCGTCCCGGACACCCGGATGGTGGGCGTGGTAGAACCCCCCGGTGGGCTCGGTCGGCACCCCCGTGATCCGCCGGATCGTCCAGGTCGGGCGTGGCCCGGAGCGACCAGAGGACCTGTTGGCCAGCGTGGGGATCCACGCCGATGCGCCCGTGTCGTCGTGGGCCGGCGAGTCAGTCGACGCCGAGGCCTACTACGGGCTGATCGAGCGCGTGGCAGGTGCCGAGGACCACGCGCTGCCCTTCCGCTACGCCGAGGCCCTGCAGGCCGACGACTTCGGCGCGCTGGGGCTGGCGATGAAGACGGCGCAGACACTCGGCGCCACCCTTCAGCGGCTGATGCGCTACATCCTGGTGCTGTCCGACACGCTGGAGTACGCCCTCGTCGACGAGCCGGGCGGCCAGCGCTTCGAGCTCAACGGGCGTCCCCACCACCGGCGTGGGGCAGCCCTGGCCAACGAGTGCGCGCTGGCCGCGGTGGTCTCGATGCTCCGACAGGCCGCAGGTGCGCACGTGCGACCCGACGCGGTGTCCTTCCGGCACCCGAGGCCCCCGACCGTCGCGCCGCATCAGGCCTTCTTCGGGTGTGACGTGGCTTTCGACGCAGCCCACGACGCGATCCACCTCTCCGCCGCGGTGATCGCCCAGCAGCCGCGGCTGGCGGATGCCGGACTCTCGGCCTACCTGCTGGCCCGGCTGGACGAACTGCGGGCCCGGGCGGCCGACCGTTCACTGGTGTCCCAGGTGCGGGGAGCGGTGGCCGATGCGCTGCCCGACGGGCAACCGAGCAAGACGTGGGTGGCGCGACGGCTGGGGATGAGCGAACGGACCCTCCACCGCCGGCTGGCCGATGAGGGCGCGTCGTTCCAGGCGATCGCCACGCAGGTTCGGCGCGAGGCCGCCGAGGCGCTGTTGGTCACGACCGACCACCCCCTCGCCGACGTGGCCTTCCTGACGGGCTTCGCCGACCAGAGCGCGTTCACCCGGGCGTTCAAGCGCTGGACCGGCCTGACCCCGACCGCCTACCGCGTGGCGGGTGCACGGACCGCAGACCGCTGATCCGAGCCGCGGACCTGGCGTTGTGAAGCCACATCGGCCACGCGGGGCGTAGGGTCGGCCCGTGCTCGAGCGAACCCGCCGGCTGTGGCAGATCCAGGATCGGCTCGTCGGTGATCGGCGTGGGCTGTTCGGCGCAGTCGCCGATGCGGTGGACGCGCGCACCGTGCTGTACCCGGGGTCCTACGTCGACATCGCCCCGTCGTTCGTGTGGCCGTCGGTGACCTACGTCGACGTCGACCGGCGGGCGAACCAGTTCTTCGCCGACGCGGCCGGTGTCGAGGAGCTGCTCGTCGAGAACGGGGTTGTCCCCGGCAGCCACACGGTGCGCTTCCTCCACGCCGACTACACCGACGACCTCGATGTGGCCGACGGCTCCGTCGACCTGCTCGTCTCGCTGTACGCCGGCTTCGTCTCCGAGCACTGCACGCGGTACCTGAGACCCGGCGGGGTGCTGCTCGTCAACTCCAGCCACGGTGACGCCGCGATGGCCTCCCTCGACCCGCGGCTACGCCTTGGAGGTGTGGTTGCCTCGCGCTCCGGTGCCTACTCGGTCCGCACCGACACCCTGGACAGCTACCTGGTACCCAAGCGCGATGTGGACATCACCCCCGAGCTGCTCCACGAGACGGGACGTGGTGTCGCCTACACCAGGTCGCCGTTCGCCTACCTGTTCGAGCGCGGGAGCTGAGCCAGTTTTGCCCCGACGGTTGGGGAACCTCGGACTCGAAACCGCGTCGGAGTGGCTTCATGAAGGACATGGGACGGGCGATCGCCGACCCGGCGCTGCGGCGCACGTTCCTGACCGATGTGCGTGCGTGTCGGCGGCTGCGGCAGCTCGGGCGAACCGACGCGGTCGGGGGTCAGACGGTGCTGGGTGGGCCGAGCATCAGCCAGCCGATGACCCCGACGGCCGATGCGGCAAGGCAGTAGTAGGCGAACCCGGTCAGTCGCTCGCGGGAGACCAGGCGCACGAGGAACCGGATGGCCAGGTACCCCGACACGAACGCGGCGAGCATGCCGCCCGCGAGCTCGGCCAGGGCTTCTCCGCCGTCGGCCAGGTCGGGCAGGCTCAGGATCGTGGCCCCGACCAGCGCCGGGATGGCCAGCAGGAACGAGAAGCGGGTCGCCGCCTCGCGGGTCAGCCCAGCGAAGACGCCGCCGGTGATGGTCGAGCCGGCGCGGCTGATCCCCGGCAGCACTGCCAGGCACTGGGCGAACCCGGCGGTCATCGCGTGCCGCAACGTGATGCCGGACAGGTCGGTACCAGTCGGGTCGCTGGCGTCCTCGCCCAACGGCAGGCCGACCGGCGCCTCGGTGAGGTCCAGCACCTGGCCCTTCCCCTCGCGCCAGCTGCCGGTCCATGCACGCTGGGTGGACTCCGTGGCGCCGGGGCCGGCCGGTACCGGGGCGAGCTCGTCGACGACCAGCCCGCTGGCCCGGACACGACGGCTGCGGATGGCCTCGGCGGTCAGCAGCAGCGTGGCGGTGACCAGCAGCAGGAGCGAGGCCACCAACGGGGATCCGAACGCATCCTCGATCGGGCCGGCGAGGGCCAGGCCGACGACGGCCACGGGGACGCTCGCGGGGACCAGCAGCAGGCCCACACGCCGGTACACCTCGCCCATGGGGCTCCGGTCCAGCCGGAGCAGTCCACGCACGATGGCCGACAGCTCACCGCGGAAGTAGACCAGCACCGCGCCGAGCGTGCCGACGTGCAGCATCACGTCGAACGCCAGGCTGTGCTTCTCCCAGCCCATGAGGTAGGGCACCAGCACCAGATGGCCGGAGCTGGAGACGGGGATGAACTCGGTCAGCCCCTGGACGATGCCGAGGATCACGGCCTCGAGCCACGCAGGAATCATCGGCTGCATGGTACGGGGCGACGTTGGTGGCCCCGCCGTGTCCGGATGCCCACGTCCCGCCGTCAACGGATCGCAAAAGCGTCCTGCGTTTCTGTCCGGACCCCGTGGTCAGCCTGTCGGGTCGCCTGTCATGGTCGATGGCGACACCGCCGAACGGCTCCGACGGGGGACCGAGGGCGGGCGCATGTTCACGCACCGACTGGGGAGGCCCTGATGTCCGAATCCAACCACCCACTGCGACTTCGGCTGATCCTGATGCTGACGGCCGGCGTCCTGCTGGCCATGGCGCCCATGGGGGTACACGCGGCCACCGCGGTGTTCGTCAACGAGCTGCACTACGACAACGCCGGCGTGGACGTCAACGAGTTCGTGGAGGTGGCCGGACCAGCCGGCACCGACCTCACGGGATGGACCGTCGCCCTGTACGACGGCAAGCGGGGGCAACGGGATGTCTACGACACGATCGTCCTCGGCGGCACCATCGACGACGAGGGGTCGGGGTACGGCGCACTGGCCTTCCCCGCGACGTTCATCGACAACGGCGGTCCCGACGGGCTTGCCCTCATCGGACCGGGCGGGGAGGTCGTGCAGTTCCTCTCCTACGAGGGGTCGTTCTTCGCCGACACCGGGCCCGCCGCAGGACTGCAGAGCGTCGACATCGGCATCCAGGAGTCCAACGACACCCAGAGCCACGAGTCGCTCCAGCTGACGGGTGTCGGATCGACCTACGAGGACTTCACGTGGACAGGCCCCACGGACGCCTCGCCGGGCAGCCTGAACGCGGGGCAGACCTTCCCCGAGCCCGAACCCGAGCCCGATCCGACTCCGACGACGTGCCAGGGCCTGCCGATCACCATCCTCGGCACGCCGGGCGACGACGTGCTGGTCGGCACGAACGGTGACGACGTCATCCACGGGTGGGGCGGTAACGACGAGATCGACGGTGGCAACGGCGAGGACGTCATCTGCGGCGGGGACGGCGACGACACCCTCGACGGGGGCAACGGCAAGGACGATCTCGACGGCGGGGACGGCGAGGACAGCCTCGACGGGGGCAACGGCAAGGACGACCTGGACGGCGGCGACGGCGACGACGCGCTGGACGGGGGGAGGGGCAAGGACACCGCCGACGGGGGTGCCGGCACGGACACGTGCACGGACGTCGAGACCGCCGCGTCCTGCGAGGCGTGAACCCCCGACCGGTCCCGGTCGTCGCGACGGACCCGACGACGACCGGGACGTCGGTCAGTCAGCGATCGTGTCGGGCCCGCCAGGGGGGACGAGCGTGAGGAGCAGCTGACCGCTGCCCATCACCGCGGTCGCCGCCCCGACGTCCCGGGCCGGCATCGCGACGAGGGCAGTCGCTCGGCTGCCGTCGCCGTCGACGGCCAGGACCCGCAGCCCCTCGGCCAGCAGCTCGGGAGGCCCCCGCGACCGGTCGACGGCCCACACGTCCACGACCGCCCCGGCCTCGATGCCCCACGTCGCCTGGACGGGGATGGGCAGCAGTCGCTCGCCCGGGGCCAGGGCCGCGGCGGGGCCGACCGAGGAGATGTGCGCGTGCGTGAGCACCGCCCCCTCGAGCAGGGGAAGGGTCAGCGACAGGCCCGGACGCACGTCGGTGACCGGGGCCGGCGGCACGGCGACGGGGGGCAGGCGGACCTGTCGCAGGGCGCCGGCCACGTCCTCGCCTGCGGGCACCGTCCGGACGGCCTGCCACACCTCCACGCCGGCACCACCCCAGCGCGCCGCCAACCCGTCGCGGTAGGCGCTGCACTGGCCGGTCAGGGCGATCCCCAGCAGGACCCATCCCATCAGCCGTGCGCGCGGGGGCAGGCGGGCCCATCCCTCGGCCAACCGATCGAGGCGGCGGGGGAGGGGCGGTGGGGGGCCGTAGAGGAAGCCGGATCGCAGCGGCACGCCACCACCCTCTCCCGAACCGCGACACACCCGGGCACGAAATCGCGCCCGGGTGTGGACAACTGGCCCTACCGGTCGGTGCTCGCCCGCTCGGCGTTGGCCCTGATCGCGTCGCGGAACCACGCGGCCAGCCCCTCGGCGTGCGTGTCGTAGGTCGCCGTGAAGCGCGGGTCGGCGACGTACATGTCGCCGAGGTTGACGTGCATCTCGTGGGAGCAGTCGTAGAACTGCCCGATCGCGAGACGTGCCTGTTCAGCGAGGTCCATCGCGCGATCGCTGTCGGGGGCGGCCCCTGCCGTGAACGCCTCGGCGAGACGGCCGACGAAGGCCTCGTTCTCGGCGGCGATCCGGTCGAAGTCGGCCTTGCCCATGTGCGTGGTGCGCTCGCGTGACTGCCGGTAGGCATCGGTGTCGCCCCATCGTTCCTCGACTTCGTCCTCGTACTGGCTGTGGTCGAAGGCCACGAACATCTCCTCCTCGTCGGTCCGGTGTCCACCCTCGAGCTCGGCGAGGGTCTGGTCGACGGCCTTGAGGATCTGCCCCAGGTCGTCGTGTCGTCGGACCAGCTCGGCCCGTTGTTCGCGCAGCGCCTCGACCCGGTCGTAGTCGGGGTCGTCGAGCGCGGCGGCGATGTCGGTCAGCGTGAATCCCAGCTCGCGCCAGAACATGATCTGCTGCAGGCGCAGCAGGTCGTCGTGGTCGTAGAGCCGGTAACCCGCCTCGGTCCTGGCACGTGGCACCAGCAGGCGGATCTCGTCGTAGTGGTGCAGTGTGCGCACCGTGACACCGGCGAGCTCTGCCAGCTCCTTCACCGTCCGCATCACCGCTCCTCTCCGTGGTGGACGACGGGTCGGTCGACCCGTGTGACACCACCGTGGCGCCTCACGTCACGTGAGGGTCAACCCCCTCGACGAGATTTCTCCGGACGATCAGAGGTGCGCGTCGCGCAACGCGTGCAGGGCGGGACGATCCGGCGAGCGCGGCAGCGCGGGGATGATCGCGAACAGCAGCCGACGGAGGTTCTCGGTGTTGGCGCGGAAGACCTCCAGCACCGAGGCCGAGGTGACGGCCGGGACGTCGGGATCGTCCTCGAGGCCGGCGTCGAAGTCGGTCACGAGGGAGATGTTGAGCGCGGCCATCTCCAGCTCACGGGCCAGCGGGGCCTCGGGGTACTGGGTCATGCCGACGATGTCCCAGCCCTGGGCGGAGAACCAGCGGGACTCGGCCCTGGAGGAGAACCGGGGGCCCTGGATGACCACCAGGGTGCCGTCACCGTGGACCTCGATGCCCAACGACCGCGCGGCGTCGAGCGCCACCCCGCGCATCTCGGCGTCGTAGGGCTCGGCGAAGGACACGTGGGTGACCTCGGGCCCGTCGTGGAAGGTGTCGATTCGTCCACGGGTGCGGTCGACCAACTGGTCGGCCAGCACGAACGACCCGGGGACGATGTCCTTTCGCAGGCTGCCGACCGCACACGGCAGGATCACGTCGGTCGCCCCGAGGTGCTTCATCGCCCACAGGTTGGCGCGGTAGTCGATGCGGTGCGGCGGGATCGTGTGGCCCACGCCGTGGCGCGGCATGAACCCGACGGCGCAGCCCTCGACCTCGGCCACCGTCACCGGTGCCGACGGTGGGCCGTACGGCGTCTCGACCACGACCTCGCGGGCGTCGTCGAGCAGCGAGTACAGGCCCGAGCCACCGAACACGGCGACGTCGATGGTGACCTCGTCGTGGCGTGGGACGTCCACGACGTCAGTCCGAGCTGGAGCTGGAGCTGGAGGAGCTGGACGCCGTGCTGCTGGACGAGGAGCTGTCCTTGGAGGAGCTGCTGTCGCCCTTGGACGACGAGTCGGACGATCCGCTGCTGGCGGTGCCCGTGGTGCTCGACGTCGAGCCGCTGCCGCGCGTGTCGGTCACGTAGTACCCGGAACCCTTGAACACGATCCCGGCGGCGCTGAACACCTTGCGGACGGGCTCGCCGCACTCGATGCACTCGGTCAGCGCATCGTCGGAGAAGGACTGCTTGACCTCGAACCGGTGGTCGTTGGTCAGGCACACGTAGTCGTAGGTTGGCATGGTGGTGAAGGTCTCGAAGGGGTCGACGGCCGCTCAACGGTACACGGCGGCCTCGGTGACGACCGCATCGACAGGGGCGTCGTGGGGGTCGGCGGCCACACGCTCGACCAGCTGCACCTCGAGGCAGATCCCGAGGCGCCACGCTGCGACCGTCCTCGGCAGCAGGCGGTCGTAGAAGCCGCCGCCCCAGCCGATCCGGCCCCCCCTGCGGTCGAAGCAGACCCCCGGCACGAGCACGGTGGCGGCAGCCCCGGGATCGAGGGTCGGCAGGTCCTCGCGCGGTTCCCGGATGCCGTAGGCCCCGACGACCAGGTCGGCGCCCAAATCGGCCACCAGGTGCAGGTCGAGGCGTCCGGGCCCGACGACCCGGGGCAGCGCGAGCGGACGGGCGGCGGCGAGCCAGCCCTCCATGACGGCGTCGACGGACACTTCGTCGCCGGTGGCGGCGTAGGCGACGAGCGGCCCGGGCCGTGAGGTGATCAGCTGGTCGATCCGGGCGCCGATCGTCGTCGCTGCCCGCGCCCGCTGGTCGGCGGGGACGGCTGCACGACGTTCCTTCGCGGCCAGCCGCTGCTCGATCTTGTGTTGCCCCGCGTCCACCGACATCCGTCGTAGCATGCCAGCGGCAACCCCGGTCCGTTGTCCTCCAGCTCTCGGAAAGCGAAGGTCACCCACAGTGCGTGCACGCAAGGCCGTCATTCCCGCCGCGGGCCTCGGTACGAGGTTCCTGCCGGCCACGAAGGCCCAGCCGAAGGAGATGCTCCCGCTGGTGGACAAGCCGGCGATCCAGTACGTCGTCGAGGAGGCCGTCCGTGCCGGACTGGACGACATCCTCATGGTCACCGGACGTGGCAAGCGTGCCCTCGAGGATCACTTCGACCAGGCGGTCGAGCTGGAACGACAGCTCGCCGCCACCGGCAAGGAGGACCTGCTGGCCGCCGTCCAGGCCGTCACGCAGCTGGCGCTGGTCCACTACGTGCGCCAGGGCAAGCCGCTGGGGCTGGGGCATGCGGTCGGCTGTGCCCGGTACCACGTCGGCGACGAACCCTTCGCGGTGCTGCTGGGCGACGACCTGCTGGGTGAGGAGGAGCGGCTGCTGTCACAGATGGTCGATGTCTGCGACGAAACGGGCCGGTCGGTCATCGCCGTCATGGAGTTCGGCGACGAGGAGCTGTCCAAGTACGGCGTCGTGGCCGCCGAACCCGATCCCGACAACGAGGGCGTCTACCGGGTCACCGACCTGGTGGAGAAGCCGGGCAAGGCCAACGCCCCCTCCAACCTGTGCATCATCGGTCGGTACGTCCTGACCCCCGACATCTTCGACCACATCGGGGCGACGAAGCCCGGTCGGGGTGGCGAGATCCAGCTGACCGACGCCATGCGTGCCCAGGCGCAGGACGAGCCCATCAGGGCCATCAAGTTCGACGGTATCCGCTACGACGTCGGCGCCAAGCCCGACTACCTCCGCGCCACCGTCGAGCTGGCCGCCAAGCGCGAGGACCTGGGGCCGGAGTTCATCGGGTTCCTGCGCGAGTTCCTCGCCGGTCTCGACCAGTAGTGGGGCACCGACACCACGTCGATCCCGCCGAGCTGGAGCCGCTGGGGGACTACCGTCGACGGGTCCTCTCGGGCCTGTCGCCGCTGACGCCGATACAGACGGCGCTCTCGGAGGCCCACGGCTCGGTCCTGGCCGAGGATGTCACCGCCCCCGGCGACATCCCGCCGTTCGCCAACTCCGCCATGGACGGATACGCGGTGGCCGCGGCCACCGTCACCGCCGGTGAGCCGCTGCGGGTCGTGGGCGAGATCGCCGCCGGTGCTGCCGAGCGACCGTCGCCGGGCCCCGGACAGGCCGTCCGCATCATGACCGGTGCGCCGCTGCCTGCGGGTGTCGATGCGATCGTGCCGGTCGAGCTCGTCGACGAGCACGGGCACGAGGTCGTGCTGCACGTCGCGCCGACCGCCGGCGAGAACGTGCGCGATGCCGGCGAGAGCGTGCGCGCCGGCGAGACCGTCCTGACCGCCGGCCGGCCCCTCGGTGCGGCGGAGATCGGCATGCTGGCCGCCATGGGCGTGGGCCGGGTGCTGGTGCATCCGCGGCCCCGCGTGGCGGTGCTGGCGACCGGCGACGAACTGATCGAACCGGGCAAGCCGCTTCGTCCCGGCCAGATCCACGAGTCCAACTCCTACCTGCTGGCCGCGCAGGTGGTCGAGGCGGGCGCCATCGCGTTCCGCCAGCCCATCGCCGTCGACGACCGTGCCAGCCTGAAGCGGGCGTTCCGAGGTGCGCTTGCGCAGGCCGACCTGCTGGTCACGAGCGGCGGGGTCAGCGCAGGCCGCTACGACCTGTCCAAGCAGGTCCTCGCCGACATGGGTGACGTGTCGTTCAGCAAGGTCGGGATGCAGCCCGGCATGCCGCAGGCCTTCGGGACCATCGACGGCGTCCCCGTGTTCGGGCTGCCCGGCAACCCCGTGTCGACCGCCGTCAGCTTCGAGGTCCACGTCCGGCCGGCGATCCGTCGGCTGCAGGGACGGCAGGACCTCAACCGTCCCCGCCTGACTGCCCGGCTTGCCGAGGGGGTTCGCAGTCCCGAGCACAAGGTGTCGTTCCTGCGGGTCACGCTCGAACGTGCCGCCGACGGATGGACCGCGAGCACCACCGGTGCGCAGGGCAGCGGCATCCTCCGGTCGATGGTCCTGGCCGACGGGCTCGCCGAGGTCCCCGCCGACCGCACGTCGCTGGATGCCGGTGAGCAGGTCGTCGTCCACCTGCTGAAGGAGATGGCATGAGCGAACCACGCTTGACCCACCTCGACGAGGCCGGCCACGCCCGCATGGTCGACGTCGGCGACAAGGACACGACCCGCCGGGTGGCAGTGGCCTCCGCCGCCCTTCGGCTGCGCCCGGAGACGGCCCGCATGCTGGTCGAGGGACGGCTGCCCAAGGGCGACGCCATCGCCACCGCCCGGATCGCCGGGATCATGGCGGCCAAGCGCACCCCTGACCTGATCCCGCTGTGCCACGTCGTGTCGCTGTCGGGGGTCGAGGTCGAGGTGGACGTCGACGTCGAGGCGGGGCGCTGCAGCATCACGGCCACCGCCACGGCCGCTGACCGCACCGGGGTGGAGATGGAGGCCCTCGTGGCAGCCTCGACCACGGCCTTGACCCTCTACGACATGACCAAGGCCGTCGAGCGCGGCGCGGTCGTCGAGCACGTCCAGCTGGAGTCCAAGACCGGCGGCGTCCGCGGCGACTGGCACCGGGGTGAGGACTCGTGAGCACGTCCGCACCGGAGGCCCGGGTCGTCCGGGCGCGCATCGTGACGGTGTCCACCCGCGCCAGCGCCGGGGTGTACGACGACACCGCCGGACCCGCAGTCGAGGCAGTGCTGGTGGAGGCCGGTATCACCGTCCTCGGCACGACCGTCGTCCCCGACGGCCGCGAGGGGGTGTCCCGGGCCATCATCGACGCCTGCCGCGACGCCGACGTGGTCATCACCAACGGTGGCACCGGGATGCATCCCAAGGACACCACGCCCGAGGCCACCCGCGACGTCATCGACCGGGAGGTCCCCGGCCTGGCCGAGGCCATCCGCGCCACGTCGCTGGCGATCACCCCCATGGCCATGCTGTCCCGCGGCATCGCCGGCATCCGCGACCGCACCCTCGTCGTCAACGTGCCCGGGTCCCCCAAGGGGGCACGTGAGTCCGTCGAGGTCGTCGTCGGTGTGCTGGGCCATGCGGTGGATCAGCTTGCAGCGGGCGACCATTGACTACCATCCGTTCCGAAGATCGTTGTTCGCCTTCGGACGAACGGACGATGGTGTCCGCCTTGACAGTCCGGCAGCCTGTTGGTCTGCCCGGTCACCTCCTTCCCATCCAGTGATCGAGTAACCCCCCACATGGCCCTCATCACCAAGTCCACAACCGGTCGCCAGCTCATGGTGCTCGACGACGCCGAGACGATCGCTCGTCAGGCACGCCGTCGTGCTGCCCTCCAGCGTCGCCGTCAGGACGCGGTTCGTGTCGCCGTCGTGGCGGCGGTCGTGCTGTCGACGATGGCCCTGATCATCGGTGTGTCCCTGCAGACCGTGGTGCTGGTCTTCGCCGGCCTGTTCGTCGCCGGCGTGATCGGGTTCCACCAGCTGCAGGAGTGGCAGGCCACCCGTCGCCGCCACCACGTGCGTGCGCAGGTCGGCCAGGGCATCGGGACGCCGCGCCCCAAGGGTGGGTTCTCCACCACGCGGCACCGTTCGGGCGCGCCCGTCTGGGTCGACCGCCGCGCCGCCTGAGGATGGGCTACGCCGACCACCTCCCCGAGGTGGGAGCGCTGGCCCATGGCCGGCTCGAAGCACGGCACGAGGCCCGCGAGGCTGCGCTGACGGCGTCGCGCGCGTCGATCCGTGCCAGCGCCAACGCCATCCGTGCGGCCCACCGTGGCGAGAACGACGTGGCCCGCGAGGGAGTCGGCGAGGCGGCCGCGCACCTGCGGGTGGCCATCGACGCCACCGACGGCCTGCCGATGATCCGCTGGGCGGGCTTCGTGCACGACGCGGAGAAGGAGTACGCCGAGGCGTCCTGCACCCTGGCGGTCCTCAGCGGCGGTGACCTGCCGGGCCCCGATGACCTGGGCGTGGACGTGACCGCGTGGCTCAACGGGGTCGCCGAGACCGTCGGCGAGCTGCGCCGGTACCTGCTCGACCAGCTGCGCCACGGCCGCATGGAACGCTGCGAGGACCTGCTGGCCACGATGGACGACATCTACTCGATGCTGGTCACGATCGACTTCCCCGACGGCATCACCAGCGGCCTGCGCCGTTCCACCGACGTGGCGCGTTCCATCCTCGAACGGACCCGCGGCGACTTCACCACCGCCCACCTCCAGGAACGGCTGCGCGAGGCGCTCGACGCCCACCGCAAGGACCTCCTGGACGGCTGACCGGCCGGTTCGCACACCCATCGGACTCCCGCTATCATCCAGCGTCCCCCAACGGGGCTGTAGCTCAATTGGTAGAGCGCTTCGGTCGCATCGAAGAGGTCAGGGGTTCGATTCCCCTCAGCTCCACGCGGACCACTCGCTGACGCTCGCGGTGGTCCTGCTCCTTCGTCGCGGACGTCCGCGTGGAGCGAGCTCCAGGTGTCTCTTGCTCCGCTCGGGCCGTTCGGGCCACGGAGGCCAGGACAACCCCGACCACTCGCTGACGCTCGCGGTGGGTCGATGGCGCTTCGCGCCCGACCTGTCCGCGTGGAGCGAGCTCCAGGTGTTTCTCGCTCCGCTCGGGCCGTTCGGGCCACGGAGGCCAGGGCAACCCCTGTCCGCGTGTAGCGAGCTCCAGGTGTTTCCCGCTCCGCTCGGGCCGTTCGGGCCACGGAGGCCAGGGCAACCCCGGCCTCCGGTGGGTGGGCCTACGGCTGGAAGACGACCTTGATCGCGCCGTTGGTCTTCTGCTGGAACATCGCGTAGGCCTTGGGTGCCTCGTCCAGCGGAAGGCGGTGGGTGGCGAAGTCGTCAACGCCCAGCACGTCGGTGTCGTCGAGCAACGGCATGATGTCGTCGACCCAGCGCTTGACGTTGGCCTGGCCCATCCGCATGGTGATCTGCTTGTCGAACATGGTCATCATCGGCAGCGGGTCGACCATGCCGCCGTAGACGCCGATCAACGAGACGGTGCCGCCGCGGCGGACCATGTCGATGGCCGGGAGCATGGCACCCAGGCGGTCGATGCCCGCGTGGTCCATGAACGGTTCGGCGATCGCCTTCGGCAGGAACTGGGTCAGCCGGTGGGCCAGCTTGGTCGCGGGCGATCCGTGGGCCTCCATGCCGACCGCGTCGATGACGGAGTCCGCGCCACGCCCCTTCGTCAGCTCGCGGACGGCCTCAGCGATGTCGTCGTGCTCGCGCAGGTCCAGCGTGGTGGTGCCACGGGCTGCCTCACGGGCAAGGCGGTCGTCGACCAGGTCGATGCCGATGACCTGCTCCACACCCCGCTGCTGGAGGATCCGGCAGGCCATGGCCCCGATCGGTCCGAGGCCCAGCACCGCCACGCTCCCGCCGTCGGGGACGTCGGCGTACTCAACGGCCTGCCAGGCGGTCGGCAGCACGTCGGAGAGGTACACGAAGCGGTCGTCGGCCGGACCCTCCGGGACCGTGATCGGACCGTAGTCCGCGTGCGGCACCCGCAGCAGCTCGGCCTGTGCGCCGGGGACGGCGCCGTAGAGCTTGGTGTAGCCGAACAGCGCCGCACCGCTGCCCTCCTCGGTCACCTGTGTCGTCTCGCACTGGGTCTGCAGCCCGCGGCCGCACTGGTCGCAGTGACCGCAGGCGATCTGGAAGGGGATGACGACGCGGTCGCCGACAGACAGGTCGGTCACCTCCGGACCGACGGCCTCGACGATGCCCATCGGTTCGTGGCCGATGATGTCGCCCTCGCGCATGTAGGGACCCAGCACCTCGTACAGGTGCAGGTCCGAGCCGCACAGCCCGGTGGTGGTCATGCGCACGATGGCGTCGGTGGGATCCTGGATCGTGGGGTCGGGGACGGTGTCCACGCGGACGTCACGCGGACCATGCCAGACAACTGCCTTCACGGTGCTCTCCTCGGTCGGGGTGTCCTCGAGGACTTCCCGCACCGTTCCGTGCAGCAAACCGTGACGACGGTGAACCGACTCGCAGGTGACCGATTGCGATACCGCCGGTCAGGTGGTCCTGGCGGCCGCCACGTCGATCGACAGGCCCGTCTCGCGTTCGCACACGGTCCAGAGGGCCGCGATCGCGGCGTCCGCGCCGGGCCGGACCAGCGGCTTGCGGACCGGCGGCCCGGTCGCCACGAGCAACGGCCCGTAGTAGTCGCCGCCGGACGCCGCCGGGTCGGTGGCCGCGCGGAGCTGGCTGAGCGCGCCCCGCTCGATCGACATGCCCACCGCCTCGGTCAGCCGGTGGAAGAAGCCCCCCAGGAACCCGCCGCCGCCCTGCTCGTGGGTGGTCGCCTGCAGGTCGGAGTTGGTCAGCCCGGGATGGGCGGCCAGCGCCAGCGCATCGACGCCCTCGGCCTCGAACCGGGCCTGCAGCCCCTGGGCGAAGTGTCGGGCCGCGAGCTTGGTGTTGCCGTACTGCTTCCACGCGTCGTAGTTGCCCCGCATGTGCGGGTTGTCCACGTCCAGCGGGCTGCCCTGGTGCTGGGCCATGGAGGACAGCGTGATCACCCGGGCACCGGGGGTGCCGACCACGATCGGCAGCAGGTGGGACGTCAGCGCCCAGTGCCCGAGGACGTTGATGCCGAGCTGGCGCTCGAACCCGTCGACGGTCGTGCCCTCGGGCATCGCCATGACCCCGGCGTTGAGCATCAGGATGTCGATCCGGTCGTGGGCAGCGGCGATCTCGGTCGCGGCCCGCTCCACCGACGCCAGCGAGCCGAGGTCGAGCTCGACGATCTCCAGGGAGGCACGGGGGTGTGCGGCGAGGATCTCGTCACGGGCGGCCCGGGCCTTCTCCTGGTTGCGGGCGGCCATCACGACGTGGGCACCCCTGCCCGCCAGCGCCGTGGCCGACGCCAGGCCGAGCCCGCCGTTGGCGCCGGTGACGACGGCGACCCTGCCGGTCTGGTCGGGCATGTCAGCGGTGGACCAGGTCATGGGGATGCTCCTCGAGGGTGGGGCGGAAGGTCCGACGGTACCGCCTGCGGTCACCGATCGGATCCGCTGAACAGCCGGGCGAGTGTCAGGAGGACGATCGCCCCGATCACCGATCCGACCAGCCCGGAGCCCTGCAGCTCGAGGTTGCCGTCGAAGGCAAGGTTGGCGAGGGTGCCGCCGACGACGGATCCGACGAGGCCCAGGGCGATCGTGCCGATGCAGCCCAGTCCCCTGGGGGCAGGGGCGAAGACGCGGGCGATGGCGCCCGCGATCAAACCGGACAGCAGCCAGGCGAGGATTCCCATGGGCGCCAGCCTGCCACCGCGGCAGCGCGCCACCATCGGGGAAGACCCCTACGGGTGGCGTCGGGAGTGGTCCACGCACCGCGGCTACGCTCGGCCACCGGATGACCACGACGCAACCCTGCCAGCTGATCGCCACCGACATCGACGGGACCCTCCTGCGCAGCGACGGGACGGTCAGCGACCGTGCCCGCCGTGCGATCGCCGACGTCGAGGACTCGGGGCGGCTGTTCGTCCTGGTCACCGGTCGGCCGCCGCGCTGGCTGCGGCCGATCACCGAGCAGGTCGCCCACCGCGGGCTGGCGATCTGCGCCAACGGCGGCATCGTCATGGACCTGCACACCGAGGAGATCGTCCGCGTCGACGCCTTCCCGGATGGGCTCGGCCTGGAGGTGCTGAACCGGTTGCGTGCCATGGACGACACGCTCGTGTTCGGGGTCGAGTGGGCCGACGGGTTCGCCCACGAGGCGTCCTACCCGCGCGGCACCCGGTCCTCGGAGCTTGCCCGCGGGGCCGCCCAGGACGTGGCGCACGTCGACGACCTGTTCGTCCGACCCGTCGTGAAGGTGCTGGCCCGTGCCCAGGCGCGTGACCGGCTGGCGCTGGACGAGCTGGCGCAACGGGCCATCGCGGAGGTGGGCGAGCTGGCGACGGTCACGTGGTCGAGCGTCGGCCTGCTGGAGGTGTCCGCACCCGCGGTGACCAAGGCTGCCGCCCTGCACCGGTTCGCCGAGGACCACGGCCTGGGCGCCGAGGACGTGCTGGCGTTCGGGGACATGCCCAACGACCTGCCGATGATCGAGTGGGCCGGCCACGGGGTGGCGGTCGCCAACGCCCACGAGCTGGTCCGTGAGGTCGCCGACGAGGTCACGGACTCCAACGACGACGACGGCGTCGCGAAGGTCATCGAGCGGGTGCTCGGGTAGCCGGGCGGCGGCTCAGGTGATCTGGGTCAGGACGGCAGCGGCGAGCAGGGCCAGCAGCAGCACGGTGGCGACCACCCGCTGCCACGTCAGCTGGGTCGGATCCCACCCGCGCGAGCTCGACCGCTTCTCCACCTGCAGGATCGAGGCGGCGCGCTCGGCGTCGGACTCCAGGACCTGCACCTCGACCCCCTGGTAGGCGCCGCCGAGGGGCAGTCCGGTGGTGCCGCCGAGGTCGTCTGCGATCAGCCGGTACAACATGCCTTCTGCGCGCAGTGCGCTGGCCGCGACCTCGGCCAGCCCACGGTGGGGGAACACGTCCACCGTCACCCACCCGTCGTTCATCGAAGCCTCTCCATCAGATCCAGCCGGGGCGAACCCAGATCAGCGCGTCCCAGAGACCCCGGGGGATCTCCAGGCCAAGGAACAGGGGGGACCAGTACGCGAAGCCGACCAGCGCCACGATCGTCATGGCCGCCGGAACCCAGCGGGCCGATCGGCTGTCCAGGGCGCGGTCGGCGAGGTAGGCGAGCGACAGCGCGACGAACGGCACGACCGGGGTCAGGTAGAACAGGAAGACCGGGCGGGGGGACAGCAGGTACGGCACGGACTGGCCGAACAGGAACAGCGCGATGACGAGGGCTTCCCAGCGGCGCCGGGCGAAGGCGAACCACAGCAGGACCGGGTAGCCGAGCAGCGCCGGCCACCACGTCGCGGGGTTGCCCATGCCGAGCACCTCCGCCACGTTGCCCTCGGCGACGGCGCACTCCGTGCCGGGCTCGCGGTCCGCCGAGCAGGACTCGTAGTAGTAGGCGACCGGGCGGGTCATCAGCGGCCAGGTCGTCGCCGGCGCACGGTAGGGGTGTTCGGCCTCCAGGTCGCGGTGGAATCGGAAGATCTCACCCTGCTCCTCCCACCAGCCCCCCGTGATCTGCTCGAAGGACTCGAGGAACCCCTCGCATCCGGGTTCGGTCGCGTCGCCGGGCAGCACGGGGACGGTGGCGTCGTCGGGTCCAGCCTGCTCCTCGGCGGTCGCCGCGAGGTTGCAGCGGTCCGCCTTGCGGGTGTCCTCGAAGTTGGCGAACCACCCCGCGTAGGAGGTGAGGTACACCACGATGGGGACCAGGACCAGCGCGAGGATCGCGCGGGACACGCCCCGCACCAGGTCCGGCCACGGCGACCCGGTCCACCGTCGACGCCACGCCAGCTCGCTGAACGCGACGAACGCCCAGGCCAGACCCAGCGGGGCCAGCCCCGACCACTTCGTGGCGACGGCGAGCCCCAGGAACAGCCCGGCAGCCCACAGCCACTTGCGGTCGCGGTCGGGCGGCACGTCCGGCGGGTCGTCGGGCACGAAGTCAGGGGCGCCGTCCCACAGCCGGTCCCGGTCGATCAGCAGGGCCAGGACGCCCAGCAGCACGAAGAACTGCAGGAAGATGTCCAGCATCGAGATGCGCGACATCGTGACGGCCAGCCCGTCGACGGCCAGCAGCGTGGCCCCGAGCAGCGCCGTGGACCGGCGACGGAACAGCCGCAGGCCCACGAAGTAGGCGACGGCGACCGCTCCCGTGCCGAACAGCGCCGACATGACGCGACGGGCGAACGCCTCCTCCGCTTCGCGAGCACGGGCGGCCGGGTTGTCCTCCTCGCCCTCGCGGACCACGCAGCCGTCGGGTTCCTCGGTGACCGCGGCGTCGATCGGCGAACCCTCCTCCACCCCGAAGGTGGCCACCCCGACCGCGATCAGCCACTTGCCGACCGGGGGGTGGACGGCGAAGGACGTCTCGGTGCCGACCGCCAGGTAGTCCCGTGCGTCGTAGTAGTAGTACGTCTCGTCGAAGTAGCAGCGCTCCGGCTGGCCGAGCTGGTGGAAGCGGACGGCCCCGGCCAGCGTCACCACGACGAGGGGCAGCACGACGGCCCACAGCCACTGCGATGACGTCCGGTCGCGCCACGACGGGCCCCTGTGTGCTGACGGGGTCTCGTCTGCGGTGGCGTCGTCGCGCGTGTCGAGTGATGCGGTCATTCGGCGATGGCGAACCGTACCGCCTTGGTGACGGGCACCGTTCGTGCCGCGACGATAGTGCGCGTGAACTCCCTCCGCGAACGCCCGCATGGCCATCTGGTCCTCGTCGCCACACCGATCGGGAACCTCGACGACCTGTCCCCGCGGGCGGTCCAGACCCTGCGGTCGGCCGACCTCATCGCCTGCGAGGACACGCGGCGCACCGGCAAGCTGCTGCACCACGCCGGGATCGAGGGGCAGATGCTCGCCGTGCACGACCACAACGAGGTCGAACGGGCCCGCGGGGTGGTCCAGCGGATCCGCGACGGCCAGACGGTGGCGCTGGTCAGCGACGCCGGGACGCCGGGCATCAGCGACCCGGGGTATGCGCTGGTCAAGGCTGTCGCCGACGCCGGCCTGACCGTCACCGCCGTGCCCGGTCCGGCCGCCGTCATCCACGCCCTCGTCATCAGCGGACTGCCGACCGACCGGTTCGCCTTCGAGGGGTTCCTGCCGCGCAAGTCCGGCCCTCGTCGGGCCCGCCTGGAGGCCGTCGCGGCCGACGATCGCACGCTGGTCTTCTACGTCGCCCCCCACCGGGCGGCCGCCGACCTGCAGGCGATGGCCGAGGCGTTCGGGGCCGACCGGCCCGCGGCGGTGACCCGCGAGCTGACCAAGCTGTACGAGGAGGTGCAGCGCGGGCCCCTCGCCGAGCTGGCCGAGGCCGCCGAGGCGACACCGCCGCGTGGTGAGGTCACCGTCGTCGTCGGCCCGGCGCCGGCGGTCGTGGAGGCGTGGACCGACGAGGCCCTGTCCGCACGCCTGGCCGAGCTGGCGGCCGCGGGCACCTCCACGCGGGACGCCGTCAAGCAGGTCGTCGCCGAGACCGGCCTGCCGAAGCGCCGGATCTACGACCTGGCCACCTGAGCCCGGGGGCGTCCCTCGGTCCCGGGGGCGGCCAGCCCCGCGTCAGGCGTCGGTTCCGGAGAACCGTGCCTTCCACGCCTCGACCATGTCGTCGTCGATGCGGCCGAACAGGATCGGCGGGACGTCGAACGGGTGGCCGGGCTGCAGGGCCTCCAGGTCGACGGTCGGCCAGATGTCGGTGGTGGCCCCGACCGACGCGGCGGCGGTGGCAGCGGCGGTCGGGATGATCGGGGCCGCGGCGGCCGCGAGGACGGGGATCAGGTTGATCGCCGTGCGCAGGACGGCCTGGGCCGCCTCGTCGCCGGTCTGGTCGCCCCACGGGGCCTGCTCGGCCTTGCGGAGCCGCCACGGCTCGCGCGCCTCGAGGTAGGCGTCGCCGAGGGTCCACAGCTCACGGACGGCGCGGGCGACCTTGCGGAACTCCATCGCCTCGTACAGGCCGGCCAGCTCGTCGAGCTTGGCCCGGACGTCGACGGCCAGCTGCGCCTCGACGTCGCCGGTGGTGCCGCCCGCCGGGACCTCCTCCCCGTACTGCTTGCGGGTGAACGACAGCGTCCGGTTGACGAAGTTGCCGAGCTTGCCGCCGAGGTCACCGTTGACGGCCTGCTGGAACAGCGGCCAGGTGAACGAGGCGTCGTCGGACTCCGGGGCGTTGGCGATCAGGTACCAGCGCCACGTGTCGGCCGGCAGCAGCTCCAGCGCGTCGTCCATGAAGACGCCGATGCCCTGCGAGGTCGAGAACTTGCCGCCCTCGTAGGTCAGCCAGTTGAAGGCCTTGAGGAAGTCGACCTTGTGCCACGGCTCGCCCGACCCGATGAGCGTGATCGGGAAGCTGACGGTGTGGAAGGCGACGTTGTCCTTGCCCATGAACTCGGTGTAGGTGACGTCGTCGGAGTCGTACCACCAGCTGCGCCAGTCGCGCTGCCCCGTCGGGTCGGTGTCGGCCCACTCCTTGGTGGAGGCGATGTAGCCGATCGGCGCGTCGAACCAGACGTACCAGACCTTGTGCTCCATGCCGGGCCGCTCGACCGGCACGCCCCACGTCAGGTCGCGGGTGATGTCACGGTCCTGCAGGCCCTCGTCCAGCCACTTCAGCGCGATCGAGCGGGGCAGGTTCGGCCACTGCTGCTGCGCCTCGATCCACTCGCGGACGCGGTCGGCCAGCTTGGTCTGCAGCAGGAAGACGCTCTTGGACTCGCGGATCTCCAGGTCCGTGGCGCCGGTCACGGTGGAGCGGGGGTCGATCAGGTCGGTGGGGTCCAGCAGCCGGCCGCAGTTCTCGCACTGGTCACCACGCGCACGTTCGAACTCGCAGTGGGGGCAGGTGCCGGTGACGTAGCGGTCGGGCAGGAACCGGTCCTCGCTGGGGGAGTAGACCTGCTGGATCGTCCGCTCCTCGAGGTAGCCGTGCTCCTCCAGCTTGCGGGCGAAGTGGTTGGTCAGCTCGTGGTTCTGCGGACGGCTGGTGCGGCCGAACCAGTCCCACGACAGGCCGAACCGTTCGCCGAGGTCACGCTGGATCGTGTACTGCTCGTCGCAGTACTCCTGCACGGTCTGCCCGGCCTCCGCGGCGGCCAGCTCGGCCGGCGTGCCGTGCTCGTCGGTGGCGCAGATCGCCAGTACCTCGTGACCCTGCATCCGCAGGTACCTGGCGTAGACGTCGGCGGGCAGCATCGACCCGACGAGGTTGCCGAGGTGCTTGACGCCGTTGATGTACGGCAGGGCGCTGGTGATGAGGTGGCGTGCCATCGTGCGATGAGGGTAGCCGGGCCTGCTTTCCGCTGACGACGGCTGTCGGAGGTCAGTAGATTGGGGGTCGATGCGCACCTCGAACCCCACCCTGTCGGAATCGGCGTTCAACCGGATGATGCAGCCGGGGGCGACCACCGCCGGCGCCTACGTCCGGACCGACGCCTTCACCGTCGAGGGGGCGATCTACAAGACCGCCCTCCTGCTGGCCATCGCCGTCGTCACGGCGCTGGCCACCGCCCTGCTGGTCCCCGACTCGATGCTGACCGTCGCGGTGATCGGCGGCGTGATCCTCGGCCTGCCCCTGGTGATCGCGACCACGTTCAAGCCGGCATGGGCGCCCGTCACGGCACCGCTGTACGCGCTGGTCGAGGGTGTTGTCCTCGGCGCCGTGTCGCTGCTGTTCGAACGCTCGTACCCGGGCATCGCCGTGCAGGCCGCGGTCGGCACGGGTGTGGTCCTTGCCGTCATGCTGGCGCTGTACCGCACCGGTGTCATCCGGGTCACCCAGCGGTTCCGCATGGTGGTCGCCACGGCCACCGGCGCGATCTTCGTCACCTACCTGCTGTCGTTCGTCCTGGGCTTCTTCGGCATCAACTTCGGGTTCCTGCACGGCAACAGCCTGCTGTCGATCGGCATCTCCGCGGTGGTCATCGTCGTGGCCGCCCTGAACCTGGCCCTGGACTTCGACTTCATCGAGAACGCCGCCAACCGCGGGGCCCCGGCGAAGGTCGAGTGGTATGCCGCGTTCGGGCTGCTGGTCACCCTCGTGTGGCTGTACCTGGAGATCCTCCGCCTGCTGGCCAAGCTGCAGTCGAGGGACTGACCTCGGGCGGGACGGACGGACGGGGGTGTCCCGTCCGCGACGCCGGGTAGAAGTGGCGGCATGGACACCTTTCTGTGGATCCTCCAGTGGTTGCTGTTCGCCGTCTTCCTGGGGGCCGGCGCCGTCAAGGGCCTCCTGCCGCCGGGACGGCTGCTGGCGGTCGAGCAGATGGGGTGGGTCGCCGACACCGGCATCTTCCGGGCGCGCATGGCCGGCTACGCCGAGATCGTCGGGGCCTTCGGGTTGATCCTCCCCGGTCCCACCGGCCTGCCGGCCTACTTCGTCCCCGTGGCGGCCCTCGGCCTTGCCACGATCATGGGACTGGCCGCGGTCACCGTGCACCGGCCGCGCAACGAACCGATCGTTCCCCACGCGGTGCTGGGCGGTCTGGCCCTGGTCGTCGCGATCGGCCGCCTGATCGAGCCGGTCTCCTGACACCCACTGCCTGATCCCCCCTCGCCCGAGCCGCCGCCGGGGGCGGGCATGCTGGTCGACGTGACCGCCACCCCCGAGGCCATCGCCGCCCTCCGCTGTCCCGTCTGCCACGGCGCCCTGGCGCTGGACGGACGGGTCCTCGGATGCGTCGAGGGCCACCGCGTCGACCTCGCCAGGCAGGGCTACGCGACCCTGTCGTCCGGGGCGATCCGCCACCCCGGCGACACGCCGGCCATGCTGGACGCGCGCACCGTCGTGCAGGACGCCGGCGTCCAGTCGGCCATCACCCGGGCGCTGGTCGAGGCGGTCCCCGCGGATGCGCGGATGGTGGTGGACCTGGGGGCCGGGACGGGGCACCACCTGGCCGCCGTGGTCGACGCCGACCCTGCTCGGCACGGCATCGCCGTCGACAGCGCCAAGCCCGCCGGGAAACGTGCGGCCCGGGCCCACGACCGGGTGTTCGCCGTGGTGGCCGACGTGACCGGCGAGCTGCCGCTGGGCGACGGGGTCGCCGACGTGGTCCTGTGCGTCTTCGCGCCGCGCAACGGCCCGGAGATCGCCCGGGTGCTGCGCCCCGGCGGACGGCTGCTCGTCGTCACCCCGACCCCCGACCACCTGGCCGAGCTGGTCGGCCCCCTCGACCTGCTGACCGTCGACGCCGACAAGCGCGAGCGGCTGGAGGCGGGCCTGTCGGACCTGCGGCTGGCAGGCCACGCGCCGGTCCGGGACAGCGTGACCGTCGACCACGGGCTGGCCCGGTCGATCGTGGCCATGGGGCCCAACGCCTTCCACCTGACCCCCGAGGAGATCGCCGAGCGGATCGCCGGCCTGCCCGACCCCCTCACCGTCACCGTCGCCGTCGACGTCACGACCTTCACCCCCTGACGCGTGTCGCCCAGCCAGCGGTGGGGGCCGCTGAGGCGACGCACGTCCGAGGTGTGTCGTCCGGCTTGCCCGGTGCAGGCGGACCCAGGGTCTAGCGTTGTGGACGGATGGTCCTGTCGACGAGGGAGTGGACGGTGTGGGCCGCCGTGCTGGCGGCCTTCCTGACGGCCGCGCTGGTCCGACAGGTGGGGTCGGTGGACCTGGTCGCCGGGGTCGTGGACCGGGTGCCCGAGATGGTGCCGATCGATGGTCCGCTGCTCGTCGCCGCGGACCCAGCGCACACGCCGACGCAACCACCGGCGCCGACTGCGTCGCCGACCGCCACACCCACGCTCGCCCCGACCCCGACCCCGACCCCGGTGGAGGAGGCGCAGGCGGTCCCGGGCCTGCTGACCTTCCGCGGCAACGCCCACCGGACCTTCCACGGCACCGGCCCCGTCCCGCGCACGACGCCCGATGTCGAGTGGCGCTACCCCGGCCACGCCATGTGCGCGGACTCCACGGTGGGGGAGGAGACCAAGACCTGGTGCGGCACGGGCTGGACCGGCCAGCCGGCCGTCGTCGAACGCGACGACCGCACCTGGCTGGTCTTCGGCGCCTACGACCGCAACGTGCACTTCGTCGACGCCGACACCGGCGAGGCGATCCTCCCGCCGTTCCCGACCGGCGACATCATCAAGGGGTCGGTCACCGTCGATCCCGACGGGTTCCCAATCGTCTACTCCGGGTCGCGTGACGGGCGCTACCGGGCCATCGCCATCGACGGTCCCGAACCGCGCGAGCTGTGGGCGCTGACGGCCGCCGACGCCACCGGCCCGACCCGCTGGAACGACGACTGGGACGGCAGCGGCCTCGTCGTCGACGACCACCTGATCGTGGGAGGGGAGAACAGCCGCCTGTTCGTCGTCCGCCTCAACCGGGCGCTGGACGCCGACGGGCTCGTCACCATGACCCCGGAGGTCATCGCCGACGTGGCCGGCTTCGACGACGAGCTGCTGGCCGCCGTCGGCAACAACGTCTCCATCGAGTCCTCGGTCGCCCTGCACGACGGGATCGTCTACTTCGGCAACTCCGGGGGGCTGATCCAGGGCTGGGACGTCGCCGACATCCTCGACGGCACCTCCACCGATCCCCCGGCGCGGACGCTGCGGTTCTGGATCGGCGACGACACCGACGCCTCGGTCGTCGTCGACGAGGAGGGGATGCTCTACGCCGCCGCCGAGTGGGAACGCCACACCGACCGAGCGGCCACCCTCGGGCAGGTCGTCAAGCTCGACCCGACCCGCCCCGAGGACCCCGTGGTGTGGGCCGTCCACGACCCGGCGGTCGCCGAACGGCCCGACGTGGCCGGGGTGTGGGGCACGCCGGCGATCCACGACGACCTGCTGCTGGTGCCGACCACGGCGGGGCTGCTGCTCGCCCTGGACCGCACGACGGGGGCCCAGCGCTGGGCGTTGGACCTCGGTGACCACCTGTGGTCCTCACCGGTCGTCGTCGACGACGTGCTGGTGCAGGGGGACTGCGCCGGGAACCTGCACGCCTTCGACCTCTCCGGCGACCCCGACGTGACCCCCGAGCCGCTGTGGACGCTGCCCATCGGCGGGTGCGTGGAGTCCACCCCCGCCGTGTGGGACGGCCGCATCTGGGTCGGCACCCGCTCCGGGCAGGTCGTCGCCGTCGGCCCGACCGGCTGACCGGTTCAGCCCTCCGCCGCCTCCCGTGACAGCGGCAGGCGCGCGAGCCAGCGAGTGACGTGGGAGACCACCCGCGCGTCCAGGGGGTTGCCGGTCTGCGTGCGGTAGGTGGTCGGTGAGGGGTCGCCGGCCCGCAGGATGTGGTTGACGCCGTCCACCACGTGTCCCTCGAAAGGAGCCGCCGTGACGAGCTGCCGCATCGCCTCGACGTCCTCGGGGTCGACCTGCACGTCGCCGGCGCCCGTCACCGCCAGCACCGGCACCGACACCCGCTCCAGCAGGGGAGCCGGCTCGAACGCCATGAACTCGCGGAGCCACTTGGCGTTCAGCTTCGCGACGAGCTGCACGCGCATGACGTCCTTGTTCGACGCCTTGATCGAGGCCAGCCGCTTGGTCTGGCTGGCGGCGATGTCGGTGCGCAGTAGCTTCAGCAGCAGGCGGACCGGCGTGGGCAGGAACTCCGCGACCCGGGTGGCCTGCCAGCGCAGCACCTCCTCACCGTTGTGCGTCGTGCCGGCCAGCAACGCCACGCCACCGACGTCCTCGCCATGGGTGGCCGCGATGTCCAGCGCGATCAGCGCGCCCTCGGAATGGCCGACGACGACGACCCGCTCGGGATCCACGCCCTCCTGGCTTCGCAGGAACGACAGGGCCGCGACGGCGTCGTCGATGTTGTCGCGCAGCCCAGCGGAGTCGTAGTCCCCGTCGCTGTCGCCGACGCCGCGCTTGTCGTAGCGCAGCGACAGCACCCCGGCGTCGGCCAGCGCATCGGCCAGCAGCGCCGACACACCGAGCCGGGCCTTCCTGGTGTTGGAGTCGCGGTCGAGCGGCCCGGATCCGCTGATCAGGAGCGCGGCCGCGCCGGTCGCGGGGCCGTCGGGGTGACGCAGCGACCCGGCGAGCGTCAGGTCACCGGATGGGAAGGTGACGTCGGTCGACGTCCCGCTGCGGGGGATGGCGGTGGCTTCGGGCTGTGTGTGCTCGGGCTGTGTGTGTTCGGGCTGGGTGTGCTCGGACATGGCGGCGGGTCCCTCGGTCGGATGGACGTTTATGTTCTCATGGATGATAACATTAGCGCCGTGACCGAGGAAGGGGTGAGTCGATGACCAAGGCGGACCTGCTGCTGCACCCGGTTCGGCTGCGCGTCGTGCAGGCCCTGCTGGGACGCGAGATGACGCCCCAGCAGCTGGTCGAGGTGCTCGGCGACGTGCCACAGGCCACGCTGTACCGGCATGTCGCCAAGCTGGCTGACGGCGGCATGCTCACGGTGGTGTCCGAGCGGCCGGTCCGTGGCGTGACCGAGCGGACCTACGGCGTGGTCAGGGACGCGGTCTCCCTGGGTCCCGACGACCTGGCGGGCCTCTCCGCACGGGACCACGCGCAGCGCTTCCACGTCTTCGCCGCCACCATGCTGGCCAGCTTCGGGCGGGCGGTCGAGGCGGCCGAGGGCCCGGACGGGGTCGACGCGGTCGCCGAGCGCATCGGCTACCGGGTGGCGCCGCTGTGGCTGACCGACGACGAGGTGGACGCCGTGCTGGAGGAGCTGCGCGCGGTGGTGGGACGAGTCCTGGACAACGACCCCACGGCTGGTCGGCGGCGCCGACTGCTGTACACGGTGCTGCTGCCCGACGCCTGACCGGCCCGAGCGGGCGGGTCAGCCCAGCAGGTCCGCGATCGCCGCGAGGACCATGCGCACGTTGCGTTCGCTGGCGGAGTGGCCCATCAGGCCGATCCGCCAGGCGCGGCCGGCGAACTGTCCGAGGCCGCCGCCGACCTCGATGCCGTGCTCGTCGAGCAGCCGACGACGCAGCGTCGCCTCCTCGACCCCGTCGGGCAGCCCGACGGTCGTCAGCTGGGGCAGGCGGTGCCCCTCCTGGGCCAGCAGCGGCAGGCCCATCTCGACCAGCCCGTCCTGCAGCATCCCGCCCAGCCGTGCATGACGGGCCCAGCGTGCCTCGAGGCCTTCCTCCAGCAGCAGCTTCAACCCGCGGTGCAGCCCGTAGAGCATCGAGATGGGTGCGGTGTGGTGGTACGTGCGACCGCCGTCCCCGTCGACGTAGGCGAGGATCAGCGACAGGTCCAGGTACCACGACTGCACCGGGGTGGCGCGGGCCCGCAGCTTCGCCACGGCCTTGTCGCTGAACGTCACGGGCGACAGGCCCGGCGGCACGCTCAGGCACTTCTGGGTGCCCGAGTAGGCCGCGTCGACCTGCCATCCGTCGACCTCCACCGGCATGCCGCCGAGGCTGGTGACGGTGTCGAGCACCAGCAGCGTGTCGGTCTCGCCGAGCGCCGCACCGATGTCGGCCACGGGCTGTGCGACACCGGTGGAGGTCTCGGCGTGCACGATCGCCGCGACACGGGCGTCGTGGGCCCGGCAGGCGTCGAGGAACGCCTCGGGTTCGATGATCCGGCCCCAGTCGCGTTCGACGGTGTGCACGTCCGCACCGGCACGGCGCGCCACCTCGGCCAGGCGGCCGCCGAACACACCGTTGACGCCGACGACCACGGGATCACCGGGTTCGATCAGGTTGACCATCGCCGCCTCGAGCCCGGCGCTGCCCGTCCCGCTGATCGGCAGGGTGGCGGCGTTGTCGGTCCGGAACGCCGTGCGCAGGTCCGCCACCACCTCGTCGAGGATCGGCAGGAACGCCGGGTCGAGGTGCCCCAGCAGGGGCCGGCCGAGCGACTCCAGCACCGCGGGGTGCACGTCGGACGGGCCGGGGCCCAGCAGGATGCGGTCGGGAGGGAAGCTCACGGGACGGTCACCTCGAGGGGTCGGCGATGGGTCGACAGGACCCTAGACGTCCCCGACGATCACGAAGGTGTTCAGCGCCTGGATCAGCGCCTCGATGTCACGTTCCTCCACGACCTGCACCTGCACCCGGATGACGAACGCGCGGGAGGAGGGCACGGCCCCGAGGATGATGTATCCCGTCGGCGTCCCACCGCACGAGTCGAACACGTCGACCTGGCCGACGTAGAGGCCGTCGTCGTAGGGCTCGCGGCCGAGGTAGGTGCAGGCCTCGGAGAACGGCCCGACCAGCTCGTCGAGCAGCGTGACCTCGTTCTCGGTCTGCGCCACCTCGCGCGAGGCGGTCACGATGACGGCCGGCACGTCCCAGGTGTCGAGGTACCCCTGCAGGTCCGGTGAGGCGCGGACGTCGAACAGCTGCCGGCCCTGGTCGTCGGTGTAGGGCCGGCCGTCGATGTCGGTCCACTCCGCTGGCACGTCCAGCTGGATGGCGCCGGTGTCGTCGGTGATGGTGACGTAGCTGTCGTAGCTGGTGGCGCCACCGGCACCCATGTCCTCACCGAACTGCTCCATGGCCTCCGTCATGGCCGGGGCAGGCGGGGCTGCCGGAGCCGCCGGGGCGACAGGCGGGGAAGCCGGGGCCGCGGTCGGCGTCGGGGCGGGTGGGACCGTCGCCTCGATCGTGGGGGCGTCCTTCACCCCGGACTCCTCCTCGGTGGTGGGGGCCGGTGGCGCGGGCGGCACCGTGGGTTCCTCGTCCTCCGCTGGCTCCGTCGTGGCGGCCAGCTCGGCGACCGGGGCGTCGTCGCCGCCGCAGGCAGCGAGGAAGAACGCGAGGGCCAGCAGGGCGGCCCCGGTTCGGGTGATGGTGGTCATGTCCCCTCCGGGATGGAAGCTCGCCGGACATCCCGGCACGGACAGTGGTCTACCACTCCCCGAATCCGTGCGCGCAGCAGCAGGGCCCCCGTTTCCCCATCTGTCAGATGTCGGTTGGCGTCAGGCCCCGGACGGCAGGATGGCCACCGCCAGCAGCGCCGCGATCATGCCGAGCAGCACGACCAGCACGACCCCCTTGACCCATGGCTTCTGGTTCATCGTCCCTCCCTTCCACGGGCGCGGACCGCGGCGACGCACGACCAGCAGACGGGATGCTGGAGGACCTCGGTCAGGTCCTCACGGGTGCCGCAGAACGCACACGACTCCCGCGGCTTGCGCATGCGCAGGACCTCGCCGTCCAGGCGGACCTCGAGCTCGTCACCGTCGCCGATGCCCAGCATCCGACGCATCGATGCCGGGATGACCACACGACCCAGGTGGTCGACCTTGCGTCGCACACCCCTCGTGTCGGACGTCGCGTCGTCGCCCGATGCGCCACCCACACCGTCGGTCATGACGGCTCACGATACCCTCCTGCCACGTGTTCACTGACACCCACTGCCACCTGACCATGGCCCCCGACGGGGTCGAGGCGACCGTTGCGCGTGCCCGCGAGGCCGGCGTGACCACGATGGTCTGCGTCGGCACCGACCTCGCCTCCAGCGCCGAGTGCGTGCGGATCGCCGCCACCACACCCGGCGTGTGGGCATCCGTCGGCATCCACCCCAACGACTCCATCGAGGCGACCGACGCGGTGCTCGACCACATCGAGGGCCTGGCGACGAACCCGTCGGTGGTCGCCGTCGGCGAGACGGGGCTGGACTGGTTCCGCGAGGGCGCCCCCCGGATCCGGCAGGAAGAGTCCTTCCGCGCCCACATCCGCATCGCACGGGACCACGACCGCACCCTCGTCATCCACGACCGCGAGGCCCACGACGACATCGTGCGGGTCCTCCACGACGAGAAGCCGCTGCCGCGGGTGGTCTTCCACTGCTTCTCCGGCGGCCCCGACCTGGTGGAGACCTGCGCAGCCGAGGGCTGGTTCATGTCCTTCGCCGGCAACGTGACCTTCAAGAACGCCAAGGACCTGCAGGCGGCCGCCGCAGTCGCGCCGATCGACCTGCTCCTCACCGAGACCGACTCGCCGTTCCTGTCCCCCCACCCCCACCGGGGCAAGACCAACGAACCCGCGCGGGTGGCGGTCACGGCGGCGTTCCTCGGCGAGCTGCACGGCTGCACGCCCGAGGAGATGGGTACGGCGACCAGCGCCAACGCCGTCCGGGCCTTCGCGCTGCCCGACCCGGCGTCGGGCTCGTGACGGGGGCCTCGTGACCGACGACGCCGGCGAGGGGACGCGCGCCCTCCTCGGCGGACGGGAGATCCGCGCGATCCTCGACCGCCACGGACTGCGGCCCACCAAGACCCGCGGACAGAACTTCGTGACCGACCCCAACACGGTGCGCCGCATCGTCCGCGACGCCGGCGTGACCGCAGGCGACCTGGTCGTCGAGGTCGGCCCCGGGCTGGGCAGCCTGACCCTGGCGCTGGTCGAGGCCGGTGCGCGCGTGCTCGCGGTCGAGCTGGACCACGGACTGGCCGGCGCGCTGGCCGAGGTGATCGGCGACGCCGACGTCGAGATCCTCGTCGCCGACGCCCTGGGGGTCAGCTACGCCGACCTGATCGGCGACACCCCGGCCGTGATGGTCGCCAACCTGCCCTACAACGTCGCCACCCCCATCCTGCTGACGGCCCTGCGCGAGGGGGCGCTGTCGGGCTACCACGTCATGGTGCAACGCGAGGTGGGGGAGCGGTGGGTCGCGACCCCCGGGCAGAAGGCCCACGGGGCGGTGAGCATCAAGATCGCGCTGCTCGCCACCGCACGGATCGCCGGTCCGATCAGCCGTCAGGCGTTCCACCCGGTGCCCAAGGTCGACTCCGTCACCGTCGACGTGCGACCGCTGCCCGACGTGGACCCGGCGGAGATGGAACCGGTCATGGCGCTGGTCGACGCGGGCTTCGGACAGCGACGCAAGCTGCTGCGCAACGCCCTGGCCGTGGACGGACGACGACCCGCCGACGTCGATGAGATGCTGGAGGCCGCGGGCATGCCGCTGACCACCCGTGCCGAGGAGCTCGGCCCGGAGGATTGGGTACGGCTCGCCGGCCACGCATAAGGTCACCGCCTGTGTCATCCGCCCCCTGCACGAACGTGCGCGTCCCCGCCAAGGTCAACCTGTTCCTGGCGGTCCGTGGCATCCGTGACGACGGGTACCACGAGCTGGTCACGATCTTCCAGAGCGTGGCGATCACCGACCAGCTGACGCTGCGGATCGAGGGCCGGAGCGAGCTGCTCAACCACCCGGCGGGTGGGCGACGCACCGAGCTGAGCCTGGCGCACGACGCCGGGTCCGCCGTCCCGACCGGACCCGACAACCTGATCGTCCGTGCGGCCCAGCTGCTGGCCGACGCCCGTGGAATCCGCATGGAGCTCGTGCACGAACACGACCCCGTCGTCGGGGTGCGAACCCGGCTGGAGCTGGCCAAGCGCATCCCCGTTGCCGGCGGCATGGCCGGCGGGTCCGCGGACGCCGCCGCTGCGCTCGTCGGGCTCAACGAGCTGTGGGACCTCGGCATCCCGCGCAGCGAGCTGCGGGACATGGCCGCCGACCTCGGGGCCGACGTGCCCTTCACCGTCATGGGTGGCACGGCGCTTGCCACCGGCACCGGCACCGGCTTCGCCCGCGTCCTGTGCCGCGGGGCCTTCCACTGGGTCGTCTGCGCCGCGGAGGAGGAGCTGTCCACCCCGGCGGTCTACAAGGCCTGGGACGACCACTGCACGCCGTCGGAGGTCGAGCCCGACGCGGTCCTCGCGGCCGTCGCCGGCGGCGACCCCGAGGCCCTCGGTGCGGCGCTGCACAACGACCTGCAGCCTGCGGCCGAGGTCCTGCTGCCGAGGTTGGCGGCGGACCGCAAGGCGCTGCTGGACGCCGGGGCGCTCGGGGCGGTCGTCTCGGGGAGCGGTCCGACGATCATCGGCCTCGCCGCGGACGCGCAGGAAGCCCAGCGGATCGCCCGAAGGGTCGCCGGTCGGTTCCCCCGTGTACTGATCACCACCTCCCCCTCGGGGGGTCCCGTCGTCCAGCGCTGCTAACCTGACTGCCCCAGCCTTGGGGGGTGGTGAAATGGCATCACGTCGTCCTTTGGAGTCGAAGTTGAAGGTTCGATACCTTCCCCCCCAGCCAACCGCACACGCGTCGAACCCCGGGATCCGGGAGTGATCGGCGCTGTTGTGCTCGCCGCGGGCAAGGGCACGCGGCTGCGGTCCTCGCGGGCCAAGGTCCTGCACGAGGTGGCCGGCCGGTCGTTGCTCGGCTGGGCCCTGGAAGCCCTGCGCCCGCTCGGCCTCGACCGCGTCGTGGTGGTGGTCGGCCACCAGGCCGACGACGTCGCCGCCGCGGCCGAGGCGATGGACGTCCCGGGCCTGGTCACCGTCCTGCAGGACCCGCAGAACGGCACCGGCCACGCCGTGCGCATGGCTGTGGAAGCCGGTGCGCTCGACGGGCTCGACGAGGTCCTCGTGCTGCCCGGCGACGTGCCCGGGATCACCACCGAGACCCTCACCCGCCTGCGTGCCGACCGGGGTGACGCCGCCGCGTCGGTGCTGACCACCCGCATGCCCGACCCGACCGGCTACGGCCGGATCGTCCGGGACGACGCCGGCAACGTGACCGCCATCGTCGAGCACCGTGATGCCACCGACGTGGAACGCGCCATCGACGAGGTGAACACCGCGATGTTCGCTTTCCGCACCCCCGACCTGCTGCGGGCGCTGTCGTCGCTGACCACCGAAAACGCCCAGGGGGAGGAGTACCTCACCGACACCGTCGCAGCCCTCGCCGTCGACGGCGGCGTCAGGGCCACCGAGGCCGACCCCGACGAGGTCTCCGGTGTCAACGACATGGCCCAGCTGGCGGAGGTCGAGGGGGTCCTGCGGCAGCGCATCCTCCTGCGGCACATGGCCGCCGGCGTGCGCGTCGTCGATCCCGCCACGACCTACGTCGACGCCGAGGTGGTGGTCGAGGCCGACGCGACGATCCTGCCCGGCACGATGCTGGAGGGTCGCACCCACATCGCCGCGGGCGCCACCGTTGGTCCTCACAGTCGGCTGCTCGACACGGTTGTGGGGGAGGGGGCGAGCGTGACCTACACCGTCGCCACGGAGGCCCGCATCGGGCCCGAGGCGACCGTCGGCCCCTACACCCACCTGCGCACCGGCACGGTCCTCGAGCGCGGCAGCAAGGCCGGGGGGTTCGTGGAGATGAAGAAGGCCCACATCGGCGAGGGGTCCAAGGTCCCGCACCTGTCCTACGTGGGGGATGCCGAGGTGGGCAAGGGGGTCAACCTCGGAGCCGGTACCATCACGGTGAACTACGACGGCTTCGACAAGCACACGACCACGATCGGTGACGGGGCGTTCGTCGGCAGCGACAGCATGCTGGTGGCCCCCATCGACATCGGAACCGGCGCCTTCGTCGGCGCGGGATCGACCATCACCACCGACGTGCCCGCTGATGCGCTGGTCGTCGAGCGAGCACAGCCCCGAACCATCGACGGGTGGGCAGCGCGACGTCGCGCCCGTCACGAGCGCGACCACGAGCGCGAGGAGTGACCAGCATGGAGATCATGAACAAGAAGCGGATGCAGATCTTCTCGGGCACGGGGTACACCGCGCTTGCCGAGGACGTCGCCGCCCATCTCGGCATGAAGCTGGGCGACATCGACATCCACCGCTTCGCCAACGGCGAGATCTACTGCCGCATGCAGGAGAACGTCCGCGGCAGCGACGTGTTCATCGTGCAGACCCACTGCGAGCCGGTGAACGCCAACATCATGGAGCAGCTGATCATGATCGACGCCGCCAAGCGCGCGTCGGCCAAGCGGATCACCGCCGTGGTGCCGTTCTACGGCTACGCCCGCCAGGACAAGAAGGCCAAGTCGCGCGAGCCGATCACCGCCAAGCTGCTGGCCGACCTGCTGACCGCGGCGGGCTGCGACCGGGTCGTCAGCGTCGACCTGCACACCGGACAGATCCAGGGCTTCTTCAACGACCCGCTGGACCACCTGACCGCGCTGCCGCTGCTCGTCAACTGGGTCACCGAGAACATCCCCTCCGACGAGGACATCGTCTTCGCGAGCCCCGACGCCGGGCGCGTGCGCCTCGCGGAGAAGTTCCAGTCCCGTGTCCCCGAGGCCGGCATCGCCTTCCTGGCCAAGACCCGCACCGCGCACAACGTCGCCAAGACCCTCGCGGTCGTCGGCGACGTGGAGGGCAAGACCGTCGTGCTGGTCGACGACATGATCGACACCGCCGGCACCCTGTGCGGCGCGGCCGAGGCGCTGGCCGAGCGCGGGGCCAAGCGCGTCCTCGCCCTGGCCACCCACCCGCTGCTGTCGGGCCCGGCCTGTCAGCGGCTGGAGGACAGCGTCATCGAGAAGATCGTGGTCACCTCGACCCTGCCGATCCCCGACAACTGCGGCAGCGACAAGATCGTGCAGCTGTCGATCGCCCCGATCATCGCCAGCACCATGCGCGCGATCTTCGAGGACGAGTCGGTGTCGGAGCTCTTCGACGACGACAACATCTGACCGCCGCTGCGTCCGGTCAGCTCCCCGCGAATGGGCGGGGAGTCGACCGGTGTGGGCTTGCGTCGGGTCAGGCAGCACGCCCCGATCCTCCCGAGGCTGGCTTTCCCCGACGATTGTGCGATCGGGTGCACAGGTGCACCCCTCGCCACAATCGTGGGGGAAAGCCGATCCCGGACAATTGGTCGTCGGCGACGATTGTGCGATCGGGTGCACGGGTGCACCGCTGGCTACGATCGTGGCGCGATGCCAGTCTCGGCCGGCTGATCGGCCCACCGGTGACCCGTCGGGTGGCGGGACGCGAAGGGCTGGCGTACACTCCTCTGCTCCCGCGCGCCGCGGCGTTTCGGCACGCCCGCGCGCCACCCCGGATTCTGTCGTGCTCACGACATCTCGCGGAGCCCGCGAGCCACCCAAGGAGTTCCCAAGATGGCTGACCAAGTTGTGCTGAACGCTGACCCCCGTCCCGGCGACGGGAAGGGTGAGGCGCGCGCGCTGCGTCGTGCCGGCCGTGTCCCCGCGGTGGCCTACGGCGCCGGTCTGGACGCTGCCACCGCCGTGCACGTCGACGCCGCCGACCTGCGCCACGCGCTGGCCACCGACGCCGGTGAGAACGTCGTGATCCAGATGGACATCGCCGGTGACACCCACCTGACGATGCCGCGCGAGATCCACCGCCACCCCGTCCGTCGTGACGTACTGCACGTGGACTTCGTCGCCATCGACAAGAACGTCAAGGTGACCGTCGAGATCCCGCTGCACGTCGAGGGCGAGGTCGAGGGTGCCGTGGTCAACCAGGTCATGAACTACCTGACCGTGGACGTGCTGCCCCTCGAGGTCCCCGAGTACTTCACCACCACCGTCGAGGGCCGCGAGGTCGGCGACGTGGTCCGCGCCGGCGAGGTCGAGCTGCCCGAGGGCGTCGACCTGCTGGACGACCCCGAGCGCACCGCCGTCACGATCAACCTGCCCGACACCTCCCCCGTCGAGGACGAGGACGAGGCTGCCGAGGGCGAGGCCGCTGAGGGCGAGGCCGCCGAGGCTGCCGAGGGCGGCGAGGAGTAGCACGCGATGCTCGCCCGCTGGCGAGCGCGACGTGAACACGGTCGCGACCGCGAGGAGGAGTCCACCATGGACCGCTGGCTCGCGGTCGGCCTGACCAACCCCGAGGCCGAGTACGGCGGCACCCGACACAACATCGGGGCCGACGTCATCCGTGCCGCCGCCGCGCGGCACGGCGTGGACCTCAAGCCGCACAAGGCCCAGGCGCTGGTCGCCGACACCTTCGTGCAGGCCGGCGCCGACCGCATCCCGGTCACCCTGGCCGTGCCCTACGGGTACATGAACAACTCCGGCGGGCCCGTCCAGCAGCTCGTGCGGTTCTACAAGGTGCCGACCGAACGCCTCGTCGTGGTCCAGGACGAGCTGGACCTCGATCCCGGCGTCCTGCGCCTCAAGCGCGGCGGCTCCGGCGGGCACAACGGCATCCGGGACATCAACCAGCGCCTCGGGGCCAAGGACTACATCCGGCTGCGGTTCGGCATCGGCCGGCCGCCCGGCCGCATGCCCGGCGCCAAGTACGTCCTGCAGAAGTTCCCTGCCAAGGAACGCGCCGACGTCATCGACGTGGCCGTCGAGCATGCCGTCGACGCGCTGGTCCAGGTCATCAGCGAGGGCCTCGAGGCGACCCAGAACCGGGTCCACACCGCCTGAGGCGGCGGAAAACTTCCCCACATCGCTTCGTCCCCGGCCGGGCGCGCCGATGAGGACTCACGCCATGACCGAGACCCTCAAGCTCGGAGCCGGCGCCCTTGCGACCGTCCAGGTCGCGCGTCGCCCGATCCTCACCGCCGATGACCAGCACACCCCGCTGGGCTACGAGCTGCTGTTCCGTGACAGCGGCGGCTTGTTCAGCGCGTTCACCGAGGTCGACGAGTTCCGTGCCACCTCCGAGGTCGTCAGCCACAGCGTCCTGACCCTCGGTGTGGACACCGTCGTCGGCGACCACCTGGCGTTCGTCCGCTTCCCGCTGGCCCAGTTCGTCGACTCCACCCCGCTGCTGATGCCGCCGGACCAGTCGACGCTGGAGCTGGGCCGCGACGTGTGGGCGTCCCGCAACCGCGACGCCGTCCTGGCCCGCTGCCAGGAGTACCGCCGACGCGGCTACCGCATCGCCCTGGCCGACTTCTTCTGGACCGCGTCGTGCCAACCCCTGCTGGCCATCGCGGACTTCGTCAAGGTCGACCTCCGTGGCAAGGACCGCGAGGAGATCGAGGCGGCCCTGGCACCCATCCGCGAGCACGGCTGCGCCGTCATCGCCACCAGCGTGGACACTGCCGAGGACCGCGACCACGTCGTGGCCGCCGGTGTCGACTACGTCCAGGGGTTCTTCTTCTCCTCCGCCCGCGTGATCGAGGGCCGCGAGCTGCCCGGCCACAAGGTCGCCTACCTGCAGCTGCAGCGGCTGGCCTACGCCGAGGACATGGACTTCGCCCAGGTCGCACGGGTCATCAAGACCGACGTCGCCCTGTCGTTCAAGCTGCTGCGGTTCGTCAACAGCGCCCACTTCGGGTTCCGCGGTCGCATCGAGTCCCTCGAACGTGCCCTCGTGATGCTCGGCATCGAGAACGTGCGTCGGTGGGTCAGCGTCGCCACCGTCAGCGGCCTGTCGGACCCGGGCCCGCGCGAGCTGGCGCTCGTGTGCGCCATCCGGGCCCGGTTCTGCGAGTCGCTCGGCACCCGGCTGGGCGTCGCCACGCCCCACGCCTGCTTCAGCCTCGGCATGTTCAGCCTGATCGACGTCATGCTCGGCCGCTCGATGGCCGACGCGCTGGCCGACGTCTCCATGGACCCCGAGGTGACCGACGCCCTGCAGGGCGAACCCGGTGCGCTGCAGGACCTGCTGGACATCGTCGTCGCCTACGAGCGCGGCCAGTGGGACACCGTGTCGGCCATCGCCGAGCAGCACCGCTGGCCCGAGACCGAGCTCATCGGCCTGTACCTCGACGCGATCGAGTGGGGTCGCGAGTTCTTCGGGTCCACCGCAGTGGCTGCCTGAGCCGCCGACCGGTCGGTGGGCCGGTTGTCCGAGGACGGTCGGCACGTCACCATTGACGCCCCCATGAGCGCCGCCCCGCTGCCCGCCACCGATGTGCGCGGCCCCCTCTCCTCCCTGCTCTCGCGCGCCGGGGAGGACTTCGACGACCTCGCCTTCACCAGCGAGGCCACCGTCAGTCCGCCGCTGCGGCCCTACGTCATCGCCCACCTCGCCAAGCGGCGTCCGCTGCTCGTCGTCACCCCCACGACCAAGGACGCCGAGGCCCTCGCCGACGACATCGGCGCGTTCGTCGGCACCGACGCGGTCGCCATCTTCCCGTCGTGGGAGACGCTGCCGCACGAACGCCTGTCGCCCCAACCCGCCACGGTCGGACAGCGCCTGCGGGTCCTCGACCAGCTGCGCCGTGACGCGCTGCGCATCGTCGTCGCCCCCGTCCGTGCCGTCCTGCAGCCCATGGACCCGCGGCTGGCCGAACGGGTGCCGCTGACGGTCTCCGCCGGATGGGACGGTGGGCCGACGGTGCTGGTCGACCAGCTGGCCACCCTCGGCTACACCCGCTCGTCGCTGGTCACCCAGCGCGGTGAGTTCGCCTCCCGCGGCGGCATCGTCGACGTGTTCCCGACCACCGGCGACCACCCCGTCCGCATCGAGTTCTGGGGCGACGACGTCGACGGCCTGCGCGAGTTCGCCATCGCCGACCAGCGTGCGCTGGAGACCGTCGACGAGGTCGTCATCCATGCCGCCCGCGAGCTGGTGCTGGACGCCGAGACCGCCGGCACCGCCCGCAAGATGGCCGAGCAGGTCCCGGCCCTGGCCGACCAGCTGCACATGCTGGCCGACGGCGTCGCCTTCGAGGGCGTGGAGGGCCTGGTCACCGCCATCCACCCCACCCCGGCCCACCTGCCCGACCTGATGCCGGACCGCACCGGGTTGGTCATCGTCGACCCGACCCAGTCCCACGATCGTGCCGCCCAGCTGGTCGACCAGGCCGCCGAGCTGATGATCACCGACTGGGAGCAGCTGGCGGCCGCCGCCGGCACCGACGGGCGTGCGGCCGTCGACGCGGCCCACGAACGCAACGAGCGGGCCGGGTTCGCCGACCTCGACGAGGTCGTCGAGGGCTACGAGCGGGGCGGGACCGGCAAGGTCTGGCGGCTGACCCCGTTCACGACCGCCGACTCGTTCTTGAAGCTGACGGCCCGTCCGTGGGACACCTTCAAGGGCGACGTGGTCAGCGCCGCCCAGACCGTCAAGCGCTACCTGGCCGGTACCGACGAACGCGACCCGATGACGGTCGTGCTGACCACCGCCGGGCACGGTCCGGCGCTGCGCCTCGCCGAGGTCCTGCGTGCCGAGGGCGTCCCCGTCGACGTGCCCAAGCGGCCTGACGATCCCGACGTCGACCCCCTCGCCCTCGTCCCCTCCAGCCCCGACGGCCGCGCCCACATCGTCGAGTGCGACCTGCGGACCGGCTTCCTGAGCGAACGCGAGGGCATCTGCCTGCTCGGCGAGTTCGACCTCTTCGGACCCCGACGGACCCGCGCCGGCCGACGGCTGCCCAGCCGCCGAGCTGCCCAGCAGGCGGTCCTGGACCTGGAGGAGGGCGACCCGATCGTCCACAGCGTCCACGGCGTCGGCCGCTACGTCGGGATGGTCACCCGCGAGCTGCGGGGCACCACCACCCTGGGCGGCGGCAGCGCCGGGAAGATCACCCGCGACTACGTCATCGTGGAGTACGCCGGCGCCGACCGGCTGTTCGTCCCCTCCGACCAGGTCGACACGCTCGCCAAGTACGTGGGCGGCGAGGACCCCAAGGTCATGAGGATGGGCGGGGCCGACTGGGACCGCGCCCGCGGCAAGGTCAAGGCCGCCGTCGAGGAGATGGCCAGCGAGCTGATCCGGCTGTACCAGGCGCGCATGCACTCGCCCGGCCACGCATTCAGCCCCGACTCGACCTGGCAGGCCGAGCTCGAGCAGGCCTTCCCGTACCCAGAGACCCCCGACCAGCTCGAGGCCATCGACGCGGTCAAGGAGGACATGGAGTCGCCGGTCCCGATGGACCGGCTGATCTGCGGCGATGTCGGCTTCGGCAAGACCGAGGTGGCCGTCCGCGCCGCCGCCAAGGCCGTGTTCGACCACAAGCAGTGCGCGGTCCTCGTGCCCACCACCCTGCTGGCCCAGCAGCACGGCGAGACCTTCACCGAACGGTTCAGCGGGTTCCCCGTCAACATCGCGGTGCTCAGCCGGTTCGCCAGCCCCAAGGAGCAGAAGGAGATCCTCGACGGGCTCGCCGCCGGCACCGTCGACCTGGTCATCGGGACCCACCGCCTGCTCAGCAAGGACATCGAGTTCAAGGACCTCGGCCTGCTGATCGTGGACGAGGAGCAGCGGTTCGGCGTCACCCACAAGGAACGCCTCAAGCAGATGAAGACCTCGGTGGACGTGCTGACGATGTCGGCAACACCCATCCCGCGGACCATGGAGATGGCGATCACGGGCATCCGTGACCTGTCCACCATCGAGACCGCACCCGAGGAACGCCAGCCCATCGTCACCCAGGTCGGGCCGATGGACGAGAACCTCGCGGCGCTGGCGATCCGTCGCGAGATGCTGCGCGAGGGCCAGGTCTTCTGGCTGCACAACTCCGTGCGCACCATCCACGCGGCCGCCGAACGCATCAAGGAGCTGGTCCCCGGCGTACGGGTCGGCATCGGCCACGGCCAGATGAGCGAGTCGGAGCTGGAGCAGGTGATGCTGGACTTCTGGCATCGCGAGTTCGACGTGCTCGTCGCCACGACGATCATCGAGTCGGGCCTGGACATCCCCAACGCCAACACGCTGATCGTCGAGCGCGCCGACCTCTTCGGCCTGGCTCAGCTGTACCAGCTGCGCGGCCGCGTCGGGCGGTCCCGCGCCCGCGGCTACGCCTACCTGTTCCACCCGGCCGACGCCTCCCTCACCGAGGAGGCCTACAAGCGGCTGGAGTCCATCGCCACGCACACCCAGCTGGGGTCGGGCATGTCGATCGCCCTGAAGGACCTCGAGATCCGTGGCGCCGGTTCGATGCTTGGGGCCGACCAGTCCGGCTCGGTGGCCACCGTCGGCTTCGAGGCCTACAGCCAGCTGATGGCCGAGGCCGTCACCGAGCTGACACAGGGCAAGCCGACCGAACGCGAGCCCGAGGTGAAGGTCGACCTGCCCATCGACGCCCACATCCCCAAGGACTACATCGCCGACGAGGGCCTGCGGCTGGAGGCCTACCGGACGATCGCCAGCGTCCGCGACGCCCGCGGCGTCAAGAACGCCAAGGCCGAGCTCAAGGACCGCTACGGCCCGCTGCCCGACCCCGTCGAGCGGCTGCTGACGGTGGCCGCGCTCAAGGCGGCGCTGCGACGCTGGGGGGTGACGGAGATCTCCACCACGCCACGGCGGACGGTGCGGATCCACCCGGTGAAGCTGACGGAGTCCCAGCAGGTGCGGCTGCAGCGGACCGACCGCAACGCCCTGTACAACCCGTCGGCGGAGCTCGTCGAGCTGCGCATGCCGGCCAAGGGATCGGTCGACCTGATCGGGTGGCTGGCCAAGCGGCTCAAGGACCTCTTCGCGAGCAAGTAGCATTCCGCCGGGGCCCATCGTGGCCCTGTCGTCCCCTGCAGCTGTCTACCCCCACCCTCCGATGCCTCGACTCCTCCCACTCCTGCTCGTCCTCGGCCTGCTGGCCACCGCCTGCGGGCAGACCGTCGGCAACCCCGGCGTCGCCGCTGCCGTCGGCGACCGCAACATCGAGGTGTCGCTGGTCCAGGACCGCTTCCTCGAGCGCGCCGACTCCGCTGCCTACGCCGAGGCGGTCGCCCAGCTGGGCGAAGCCGACGCCGAGATCCAGGAGCGGTCCCGCATCCTCGGCCAGTTCATCGTCGAGGCGCTGCTGGAGGCCGCGCTCGACCAGCGCGGCCTGGACCTGCCGACCGAGGAGGATGTGCAGGCCGAGCTGCAGGGCATCATCGACCAGTTCCCCGACGAGGCGACGTTCGAGACCGAGCTGGCCGCCGCCGGGCTGACCCTGGAGGGGCTGACCGAGCAGGTTCGCCTCCAGACCCTCGCCCAGGCCATCGAGGCCGACATCGCGGCAGGTGTCGAGGTCACCGACGAGGAGATCCAGGACCTCTACGAGCAGCAGGTCGCCCTCCCCGAGGTCGCCCACATCCTGGTCGAGACCGAGGACGAGGCGCTGGACGTCATCGCCGAGCTGGAGGACGGCGCGGACTTCGAGGCCCTGGCGCTCGAGCGCTCCCTCGACACCGGCAGCGCCCAGCAGGGTGGCGTCGTCGGCCAGCTGACCCCCGGCGCCTTCGTCGAGCCCTTCGAGCTGGCCGCTTCGGACCTCGAGCCGGGCGAGATCAGCGAGCCGGTCGAGACCCAGTTCGGCTGGCACGTCATCCGCACCTCCGCCCCGCCGGAGCTGGACGACGAGCTGCGGGCCCAGATCGAGGAGAGCCTCCAGCAGCAGGGCAGCCAGCAGGCCATGCAGGCGTTCATGATCGGCCTCAGCAACGTCGAGGAGGTCACCGTCAACCCGCGCTTCGGTCGCTGGGACGGGGCGCAGCAGATCGTCGTCGCCGGTGACCCGCTGGGCGACCTCCAGCCGGCTGGCGGAGCCGCAGCGGACGGCCTGCAGGACCAGCCTGCGCTGCCGCCGACCGAGCAGCCCGGCTAGCCCACGGGCCGCGCCACCGGCGCACCCCACATGGACGACACCACCGCCGCCCCCATGCCCCGGCTGGTCCTGATCGACACCGTCGACCAGCTGCCGGGCCTCCTTCCCCTGCACGCCTTCCAGGCGCTCCGCAGCTGCGACCTGATCGTGCTGTCCGGTCCCGAGCACCCCATGGCCCACCACCTGGACATGGCGGAGGAGCGCTACGAGACGGTGCCCACCGACGTCGGCGAACGTGCCATGGGCCGCGCCGAGATGCTCGGCGGCCTGTCGCTTGTCGACAAGGCCCGCGCCACCTGGGTGCTGGACCGCGCGAAGGCCGTCGGGTCCGTCGGCTACGTGCTGGGCCCCGACGACACCGACGCCTTCACCAGCTCCCTCGGCATGGAGGCGGCCCGCGAGGCCGTCGAGGTCGAGGTCGTCTACTTCGGCCTGGCACCCAAGGGCGTCAAGGTCCTGGACCTCGTGCGGGTGCAGGAACGGCTGCTCGCGCCCGACGGCTGCCCGTGGGACGCCGAGCAGACCCACGAGTCCCTGGCGCCCTACGCCATCGAGGAAGCCCACGAGCTGGCCGAGGCCATCGCCGAGGGTGACCCTGTGGGCATCGCCGAGGAGCTCGGCGACGTGCTCATGCAGGTGACGTTCCACGCCGAGCTGTCCGGGGAGTTCGACATCGACGCCGTCGCCCAGGGGATCAGCGACAAGCTGATCCGGCGGCACCCCCACGTCTTCGCCGACGTGGTGGCCGACGACGCCGAGACCGTCGTCGCCAACTGGGAGGACATCAAGGCCGAGGAGAAGCCCGAGCGGACCGGCCCCTTCGACGGGGTGCCGCGCGGCCTGCCGGCGGTCGCCGCCGCCGCCAAGGTCCAGTCGCGGGCCGAACGCCTCGGCTTCGCCTGGCCCGACGTCGCCTCGGCCGCCGAGCAGGTGGCCGAGGAGCTCGAGGAGGTCCTCGACGCCGAGGACGACACCCATCGTGCCGAGGAGATCGGCGACCTGCTGTTCGCCGTCGTCTCGATGGCCCGTGCCGCCGGCACCGACCCCGAGCAGGCCCTTCGCGGCGCGGTCAGCCGGTTCCGCAGCCGGTTCGAACGCACCGTCGACACGCTGGCGACGGAGGGTGTCGACCCTGCTGGCCTGTCGGAGGACGACTGGCGGGCACGCTGGACCGAGGCGCGTGACGCCGAGTAGGCTCACCTGACTGCAACCGCTTACAGGCCGCAGGATGATGAACGCCACAATCGGAGATGTAGCCGCGAGGGCCGGCGTGTCGGTCGCGACGGTGAGCCGTGCCCTCCGGGGCCTGCCCAACGTCGCAGGGTCGACCCGCGAACGTGTGCTGCGTGCCGCGGCCGAGCTGGACTACGTCGTCAACCCCAACGCGTCGAGGCTGGCTGCCGGCCGCAACCTGACCGTGGCGGCGGTCGTCCCCCACACGCAGGGCTGGTACTTCCAGGCCGTCCTCGCCGGCGCCCAGTCGGTGCTGGAGGGGCAGGGCTACGACATGCTGCTGTACTCCCTGCCGACCCCGGCCGCGCGAGAGCGGTTCCTGACGCTCCTGCCGTTCCGCAAGCGCGTCGACGGCGTCCTGCTGATCGACATCCCCCTCACCGACCCCGAGCAGCGCATGCTGGCGGGCCTCGGGACCGACATCGTCAGCGTCGGCGAGCGTGGGGCCCACTACCCGGGCGTGTCCATCGACAACACCGCCGCGGGTCGGACGGCCACCGAGTACCTGCTGGACCTCGGCCACCGCCACGTCGGGCTGATCGGGGGGCTGCTGGAGGACCCGATGCGGTTCCGGGTCGGCCGCGACCGGCGAGAGGGCTGGCTGCGGGCGCTGCGGGAACACGATGTCGCCCCGGACCCGTCGTGGGAGTTCTACGGTGACTTCCGCCTCATCGACGGCGTGCACGGCATGGACACGTTGTTCTCGGCACACCCCGACCTGACGGCGGTCTTCTGCATGTCCGACGAGATGGCCATCGGCGCCCTGCGGGCGATCAAGGAGCGCGGCCTCCGCTGTCCCGAGGACGTGTCCGTCGTCGGGTTCGACGACCACGAGGTGTCCTCCTACATCGGGCTGACGACGGTCTCCCAGCCCATGCACCTGCTGGGTCGGACCGCCGGGGAGATCCTGCTGTCGCTGGCCCGCGACGAGGACATCGGGCACTATCCGCGCCACCTGCCCACGTCGCTGGTGGTCCGCGAGACCGCCGCGCCGCTGGTGCAGCACCCCCGCTGACCCGGCCCGCGTTGTGGTGTGGCTGGAGTGACCTAAAGTTGCTGCTGTGGCTCGTGTGGTGTCATGAGGCCCAGCGGTTCCCCCGAGGAGGACCCATCATGGAGATCATCGACGTCGCAGCCAGGGAGATCCTGGACTCACGCGGCAACCCGACAGTCGAAGTAGAGGTGCTGCTCGAGGACGGGAGCACCGGCCGGGCCGGCGTGCCGAGCGGTGCGTCCACCGGCGCGTTCGAGGCCGTGGAGCTCAGGGACGGCGGTGACCGCTACGGCGGCAAGGGCGTCCTGCAGGCCGTCGCCAACGTCAACGAGCAGATCCGTCCGCTGCTGGTCGGCTACGACGCGACCGACCAGCGCGACATCGACGATGCGCTGCTGGACCTCGACGGCACCGCCAACAAGGGTGAGATCGGCGCCAACGCCATCCTCGGCGCCAGCCTCGCCGTCGCCAAGGCCGCGGCCGTCTCGCGCGGCTTGCCGCTGTACGCCTACCTGGGTGGGCCCAACGCCCACGTCCTGCCCGTCCCGATGATGAACATCATCAACGGTGGCTCGCACGCGGAGTCCTCGGTGGACTTCCAGGAGTTCATGATCGCCCCGGTCGGTGCCCCCACGTTCGCCGAGGCCCTCCGGATGGGCACCGAGGTCTACCACCAGCTCAAGAAGGTGCTGTCGGGCCGCGGCCTGAACACCGCCCTGGGTGACGAGGGTGGTTTCGCCCCGGACCTGCCGTCGGTGGACGCTGCCCTGGACCTCATCGCCGAGGCCATCGGCAACGCCGGGTACGCCGTCGGCGATGACGTGGCCCTCGCGATGGACGTCGCGAGCAGCGAGTTCTTCGAGGACGGCACCTACCGCCTGGAGGGGGAGGGCCGCTCGCTGTCCTCCGCCGAGATGGTCGACCTGCTGGCCGACCTCGTCGACCGGTACCCGATCGTGTCGATCGAGGACGGCCTGGACGAGGACGACTGGGACGGCTGGACCGCGCTCAACAGCGCGATCGGTGACCGCTGCCAGCTGGTCGGCGACGACCTGTTCGTGACCAACGTCGAGCGCCTCTCCAAGGGCATCGAGCTCGAGTCGGCCAACAGCGTGCTGGTGAAGGTCAACCAGATCGGCACCCTGACCGAGACCCTCGAGACGATGGAGATGGCCCACCGCAACGGCTGGACCTGCATGGTCAGCCACCGGTCGGGCGAGACCGAGGACGTCACCATCGCCGACCTGGCCGTCGCGGTGAACGCCGGGCAGATCAAGACCGGCGCGCCGGCGCGGTCGGACCGGGTCGCCAAGTACAACCAGCTGCTGCGCATCGAGGGGATGCTCGGCGACGCCGCCCGTTACGCGGGGGCGAGCGCCTTCAAGCAGCGCCGATAGGACACATGGCAGAGCCCGCCCGATCCCGCTCCACCGGCCGGTCCCCGCGACCGGCCGGTCGTCGCGCGCCCACATCGCGGAAGGCGGCTTCCGGGAAGGCGGCTTCCAGGAAGGCGGCTTCCGGGAAGAAGGCGCCGGCGAAGGGTCGGGCGGCAGCGGGGAAGACACCGGCGAAGGGTCGGTCGTCGTCCGGGCGCAAGGCGCCTGCCAAGCGTCCGGTGGCCCAGCGCCGGCCGACGCTCCGGCTTGCGATGGGCGGGCTGGTGGCCATCGTCGTCCTGCTCGGGGCCATGGCGATCGGCCCCTACGCCGACTACACCGCGGCCCGTGGGCGGGTGGACACCCTCACCGACGAACAGCGCGGCCTGCTGGAGGCGGTGGAGTCCCTGGAGTCCGAACGCACCCGGCTGGAGGACCCCGTGTCGCTGGAGGAGGAGGCGCGCAGCCAGCTCGGCATGACGCGCCCGGGCGAGATCCCCTACATCGTGGTCAACCCGCCGACCGAACCGCCGGTCGAGCCCGACGCCCCGGCCGTCGCCCCCGAACCCCCGCTGATCGAGCGTGTGCTGGAGACCGTGAGCGCGTGGTTCCGCTGACCCTCGTCGAGCGGTCCTTCGACCAGCTCGACGCGGCGTCGCTGCTGGCCGTCCTGCGGCTGCGCATCGACGTGTTCGTGGTGGAGCAGGCCTGCGCGTATCCCGAGGTCGACGGTCGCGACGACGAACCCGGCACCCGACACGTGTGGCTGGCCGGCGACGACGGCCGAATCGCCTCCTACCTGCGGCTGCTCGACGACGGCGACGTGCAGCGGATCGGGCGGGTCGTCACCGCCGCCTGGGCCCGCGGACAGGGCCTGGCCGGGCGGCTGCTGGTGGAGGTGCTCCGCCGCCATCCCGGCGAGACGGTGCTCGACGCGCAGTCCCACCTGACGGGCTTCTACGCCGCCCACGGGTTCGCCCCCGACGGACCGGAGTTCGTCGAGGACGGCATCCCGCACGTCCCCATGCGTCGACCGGCCACCTGAGCCCGGAGGTCGCTGTCGGGCGGGCAGGCACACTGGCAGGCATGGAGCCCACCGACCCCATCCCGGACCTGCCATCACCCACCGTCGACGCCCTGACCGTCGCGGCAGACGCCTCCTACGAGGCCCAGGCGGCGCGGCCGCTGATGGACGCCGACGACCGTGCGCTGGGCGAGCAGATGATCGGCCGCCCGCTGCGGGGCCGATCGGCTGCGGCGGTGCGCTGCGGCTGGGGGCTGCCGGCGGTCATGCGGGTCGACCCGGTCCTGGCGACCGGTACTCCCTTCCCGACCGTGTTCTGGCTGGCCTGCCCGCTGGCCAGCTCGCGCATCGGCACCATCGAGGGGTCGGGCGTCATGGTCGACCTGAACGCCCGGCTGGCCGAGGACGAGGAGCTCGCCGCGGAGTACGCCGCTGCCGGTGGCCGCTACGTGGCGTTCCGCAACGCGTTGGGCGACCGGGTCCCCAGCGACCCGGCCGCAGGGGGCATGCCCGAGCGGGTCAAGTGCCTGCACAGCCTGTACGGCCACCACCTGGCGACCGACGACAACCCGATCGGCGCGTGGGTGGCCGAGCAGCTCGAGCCGATGGGCTGCCCCAAGCCCTGCGCGACGCTGCCCGACGAGCACCCGGGGGAGTGACCCCCGTGGCGCCGACGGCGGCGCGGGGCGACGGGAGCGGTGAGGTCGTCGCGGCCGTCGACATCGGCACCAACTCCGTCCGGCTGCTCGTGGCGCGGCCGTCCCGCGACGGGGGGCTGCGGACCCTCGACCGCCAGCTGCGCATCACCCGCCTGGGCGCCGGGGTGGACCGGACGGGCCGGCTGGACCCGGCCGCCGTGGACCGGACCGTCGCAGCACTCGGGGAGTACCACGCCCGCTGGACACACCTCGGCGCCGCACGCGTCCGCATCACCGCCACGTCGGCCGCCCGCGACGCCTCCAACGCCGACGGCTTCCGTGACGCCGTCGTGGCCGTCACGGGCGTGGCGCCGGAGGTCCTGACCGGCGAGCAGGAGGCGGCGCTGGCCTTCGACGGCGCCCTGGCCGGGCTGCGAGCGGGGGCCGGTGGCGTCGACGGGCCGGTGGTCGTCCTCGACATCGGCGGCGGGTCCACGGAGCTCGTCCACGGCACCGACCACGTCCTGGCCTCGACGTCCCGCCAGCTCGGCTCGGTGCGCCTGACCGAGCAGCACCTCCACGACGACCCTCCCTCCCCCTCGCAGGTGAAGGCGGCCCGGGCGACGGTAACGGCGGAGATGATAGCGGTCGCCCGCCTGGTCGCCCCCGAGCCCGGCGACGTGCTCGTGGGGACCGCCGGCACGGTGACCACGTTGGCCGCGGTCCACCTCGGGCTGGGGGAGTGGCAGGACGGCGCCGTCCACGGCGTTCGGCTGTCGGCCGACACGGTGGCCGAGCTCGCCAGCCGGCTGTGCGCCATGCCCACGGCCGAGCGGGTGGACCGGCTGGGTGTCGAACCCGGCCGAGCCGACGTCATCGCCGCCGGCGCCCTGGTCCTTGACGGCGTGCTGGCCCACTTCGGCTTCGTCGAGGTCGTCGTCAGCGAGACCGACATCCTCGACGGCATCGCACGCTCCCTGGGCTGACCCCCGCCGCCCCGCAGGGTGTGTCGCCCAACCACGACATGTGGCCGGTTCGACGACACGCCCCTGGGGTGGAAGGCGCACGCCAACCCGCGGTGTGTCGCCCAACCACGACATGTGGCCGGTTCGACGACACAGTCCGGGATGGCCGGAAAACCGAAGCGACCTCCTGCCTGGTGGGGCGGGAGGTCGATTCGGGACTGGTCTCTCGTTGCCGGTCACAACGAGAGGTGTTCGGCTGCGTGACGGTTTTCTTCGAAACTCTTTTTCGCGCGGCCGATGGAGGGGGTGGTCAGGCCCGCCGGGGCGACGGGATCAGGCGCACTCGCCCTCGCCGATCTGCACCGAGAACCGCTCGGAGTTGCCGAAGTCGGTGTAGAAGTCCGGGTCCTCCTGCAGCGTCGGCATGGCGTCGAACTCCTTCAGCGTGGCCTTCAGTGACTTGGGGTCGACCCGGGCGACCCAGTCGGCGAACGCCTCGCCGAGGTCGCGCTCGCCGGCGTAGCGCTCCAGCAGCAGGACGGCGACGTCCGGCGCCTTCTTCGCCGGGACCTTGGCGACGTAGTGGCCGAACTTGGCCCCGCCCTCGCCCACCCGCGCGCCGACGTACACGCGGTAGCCGGGTGCCTCGTTGCCGTCGGGGTCACGCCGGGACATGCCCGAGAACCCGAGGTCGGCCGTCGTGTGCTGGCCGCAGGCGTTGGGGCAGCCGGAGATGTTGATGCGCAGGTTCTCGATCTCGTGCAGGCCGTTGGCCTCCAGCGCATCGGTGACGGCACCGGCCAGCCCGCGCGAGGCGGTGACGGCCAGGTTGCACGTCTCGGCCCCCGGGCACGAGACGACGTCGCCGGACTTCTCCGCCCGGGCCAACGCCATGTTCTCGGCGTCGAGCGTCGACCAGAGCACGGGGACCTGCGCGGCCGTCAGCCCGACGAACAGCAGGTTCTGGCGGATGGTCGTGCGGACCTGCACGTCCTCGCCCAGCTCGCGCCACACCTTGGCGAGCGCGCGGAGCTGGCCGCTGGTGACGTCGCCGAGGTGGAACGTGGCGTAGGCGCCGTAGGCCACGCCACCGTTGCTCCCGGGGTGGGCGAAGGTGTTGGTGTCCCGCCAGCGCTCGTAGGCGGCAACCTGCTCGGCGGCCAGCGTGTCGCCCGCGGCCGGGAGGGGAAGGTCGGCCAGCGCGGCGTCGGCGGCGGGCTTGGTCGGGACCGCGAAGGTCGGGTAGGTGTGCTCGCGCTCGAGCCGGATGCGGACGGTCTCGACCTCGGCGCGGAACCGCTCGATGCCCCACTTGTTGAGGAGGAACTTCATGCGGGCCCGGACGCGGTTCTTCCGCTCGCCGTGCTCGTCGAACACCGTCAGGATCGCCTCGACGGTCGGCAGCAGCCGCTCCGGCGGGGTGAACGGCTCGAGCAGGTCGGCCTCACGGGGTGCCGACCCGAGGCCACCGCCGACGAACAGCCTGAAGCCCGGGTTGCCCTCGCCGTCGAGCGCGCCGAGGAACCCGATGTCGTGGATGCCGAGCTGGGCGTGGTCACGGGTCGAGCCGTCGAAGGCCATCTTGAACTTGCGTGGCAGCTGCTGGGTCAGCGGGTGGCGCAGGAAGTAGCGGGTGATCGCCTCGGCGGCCGGGCTGGTGTCGACGACCTCCTCGGGGTCGATGCCGACGAGGTGGGACTGCGTGATCGTCCTGACGCTGTTGCCGCAGGCCTCCCGCGTCGTCAGCCCGGCGTCGGCCAGGCGACGCATGAGCGCGGGGACCTCGTCGGTCTCCACGAAGTGCACCTGGAAGTTCTGGCGGGTCGTGAGGTGGGCGAACCCGCGGGAGTGGGACTCGGCGATGTCGGCGACGGCGTCGAGGTGGTCGGGTTCCAGCAGCCCACCGGGGATCTTGACGCGGATCATGTGCGCGTCGGAGTTGCGGATCCCGTAGGTACCCATGTGCAGGCGCTTTCCACGGAAGGTCGTGTCGTCGACCTCACCGCGGCGCCAGGCCTTGATCGTCTCCTCGAACTCGTCGATCTCGGCGTAGTCGGCGTAGGTGGCTGCGACCATCGGGTTGACTCCTGGACTGTGGGCGGCGTGCGGGGTGACGGCCCGGTGCAGGCGCGTCGACGTCCTGCGAGATTAGGCAACGGCCACCCCCTTGGGAACACCCGCATGGGTTGAGAACGGTGCAAACGATGTTCTTTGCACTGTTTGCAACGTCAGCCAGCTGCGGGCGCATCACCCTCGACCGACCAACTGCAAGGAGCGGTTCCCGTGCTCGTCTGGTTCTCCGTCACCCCGATCGGTACCGGGTCGGGCAGCGTCTCGGCCGAGGTCGCCCGTGCGCTCGATGCGGTCGAGGCGACCGGCATCACCCATCGCACCGACCCGTCGGGCACGTTGCTGGAAGGCACGTGGGAGGAGTGCATGGCGGCCATGCGCGCGGCCGGTGACGCGGTGCTGGAGTCCGCCCCACGGGTGTCGTTCACCTGCAAGTTCGACGTGCGGACCGACAAGCCCGGCCAGACCGGGGCCGACAAGCTGTCGAGCGTGGCCGCCAAGCGTGGCGCCGACCGTTGAGCACCGCCCGATGAGCTTCCAGGACCTGCTCGACGAGCTGCAGCGCGGCCTCGCGACGCTCCCGGCCGACAGCATCGACGCGCCCGTCACCGCCCGGCGCGGGGCGGTCCTGCTGCTGCTGGAGCCCACCGACGACGAGGGAGGGGCGCGCATCCTCTACACGCGTCGGCAGGCGCACCTGTCGAGCCACCCCGGCCAGATCAGCTTCCCGGGCGGCCGGGTGGACCCCGGCGAGTCCGTGGTCGCCGCCGCGCTGCGCGAAGCCGACGAGGAGGTCGGCCTCGAACCCTCCTCGGTCGAGGTCGTGGGCCGCCTGCCCGCCTTCTACATCCCGCCGTCCCGCTTCTGGATGTCCGCGGTCGTCGGCGTCTGGCGTGACCCGCACCCGCTGCGGGCCGCCGAGGACGAGGTCGCCGAGATCCTCCACGTCGACATCTTCTCCCTCCGCGAGGAGGAGCGTTGGCGTGCCGTCCCGCTCAGCGCAGCGGGCTCCACGTGGGCCTGACAGCTCAACGACGGCGACCTGCTGTGGGGTGCGACCGCCGTCGTCACGAGCGTGCTGCTGGACCTGGCCCTTCCCGGCTGGAGCGACGGGCACCGGCCGAACGACCTCGCGGCCGACCGGGTCGTGCGGCCGTGGGAGACCGTGCCGGTCCCCGGTGCCCCGGCGCCACGGCCCCGGCTGGGGGACATCGCCAGCCGGCAGGTGATCACGCCGACCACCCCGCGAGGTGCCTCCGAGGAGATCCCGCCGACGGAGGAGGACCGGCGGGCCTGGGCCAGCGGGGTGGCCGAGGGCGTGCAGCGACTGCTGGTCCAGCTGGAGGGGCGCGCCGGGCCGGTCGCCGTCGACGGACCGGTCGTGGTCCTCTGCGGCCCCGGCAACGTCGGTGCGGTGGGGCGGGCCGCGGCGGAGATCCTGCGAACCGGTGGCGAGGACGTCGTGGTGGTCGAGGCCGCCGACGGCATCGACGGCCTCGACGGCGACACGCTCATCGGTGCCAGCGTCATCGTCGACGCCATGGTCGGCCGCGGGCTGCGCGGACTGCTGGCCGACCCGCTGCTCGGCCTCGTCCGCGCGCTGCGCGACGTCTCGGCCCCGATCGTCGCGGTGGACCTGCCGAGCGGTATCGACCCCGAACGGGGCATGGTCGGCGAGACGGTCAGCGCCGACGTGACCATCACGGCGCCGTTGCTCGTCCCGGGACACGTGGCCGGCGGGGCGATGCCGTTCGTCGCCGACCTCTACGTGGTCGACCGTGACGGGCTGCGGCGGGCCGAGGTCGTCGACCGACCCGCCGAGTGGGGCGAGTGACCGCCCCGCGTCCTCAGCGCTTGGCCGCGGGGTCCGGCAGGTTCGCGGTCTGGGTCCAGTAGTCGGCCAGGCTGGACAGGCCCTTGGCCTTGTTGACGTAGGAGTTCGCGCCGAGGGCGTAGGCCGCGTTGACGTCCTCCGGCCGGTCGCTGGAGGTGAGGACCACGACGGGCAGCGACTGCAGGTCCTCGTCGGCACGCAGCTCCTTGAGGACGGTCAGGCCGTCCTTGCGGGGCATCGACAGGTCCAGCAGGATCAGGTGGGGCAGCTCGCGGCCGTCGTACTGTCCGCGGCCATGCAGGTAGTCCAGCGCCTCCTGCCCGTCCTGCACCGCAACGACCTCGATCTGCACGCCCTGCACGGCCTGCAGGGCGACACGGGCCAGGAACAGGTGGTCCTCGTTGTCCTCGGCGATGAGGACTCTGACCAGGCGCATGTGGATCACGGCTTTCTCTCTTGGGTGGAGGCGAACGGGCCGGACGGGGTCTGGCCGAGCGGGACCGCCGGGAGCGTGATGCGGAAGGTCGTCCCGGGAGTGGAGTCGGTGATCACAATACCGCCTCCGACCTCTTCGGTGATCTTGCGGCACATCGTCAGGCCGATGCCGCTGCCCTTGGTGCGGGCGTCGAACCGGTCCAGCCGCTGGAAGATCTGGAACACCCGATCGCGGTGTTCCTCGGGGATGCCCACGCCGTTGTCGGCGACGTCGATCGTTGCCTCCCCGTCGATGACCGACACGCAGGTCACGGTGACGACGAGGGGGGTGCGGCCGCCGTGACGGGCGGCGTTCTCGAGGAGGTTGATGAACAGCTGCCGGGCCCTGACCTCGTTCATCAGGACGGTCGCATCGCCGTCCATCTCGATGACGAGGTCCGGGTAGCGGGGGGCGAGGTCGGTGCGGATGTCCTGCACCAGGGCGGCGATCGCGACCGGCTTGGCGTCGTTGTCGGACCGGCCCACCCGCGAGAGCTGCAGCAGGTCGTCGATCAGGCCCTCCATGTAGCGGGCGCTGATCGTGATCCGCTCCAGCGCCATGATCTGGGTATCGCTGAGCGGGGTGTCGTCGTCGGTGATGAAGTCGAGGAAGCCGAGCACCGTCACCAGCGGGTTGCGGAGGTCGTGGCTGACCCCGTACACCAGCTGCGACAGCTCGGTGTTGGCCCGCTCGGCCTCCCGGAGCGCCTTCTCGCTGGCCTCGAACGCCGAGATCCGGTCGAGGGCCAGGTCGAGGTGGCCGCAGAGCTGGCGGAGCAGCGCCTCCTCGCCCTCGCCGAACACGGGCGTCAGGCGCGAGCGGTGCACGATCACCGTCGAGCGTGACAGCCGCACCTCCAGGGGGTCCTCGGATCGGTCCTCCTCCCGGCCGCCGCTGCGTGCGAGGACCGCTCCGTCCGCGTCACGCACCTCCGCGCGGGTGCCGCCCACGAGCGCGGCTGCGGCGTCGACGATCGCGCTGGCGGCCTCCGTCGCGCTGGTGGCGGCGACGAGCCGGCTCTCGGCCGTCCGAAGGGCCGTTTCCTCACGGGCCCGCCACGAACGACGGACGAGCAGGGGTGGTTCGAAGGCGAGGAGGAACGCACCGGCGCTGGCCCACCCGAGGACCTGGGTGATGACGTAGGCGGCGTCCTGCGACTGGGCGTCGCCCAGCGTGGATCCGAGCAGCGCGACGTTGATGAGCAGGGCCGCGACCGACATCAGCCGCATGCGGTTCCTGATGATGCCGGGCCGCCCACGACCGGATCGCCAGAGGGCCCAGGACGCCTGGGCGAGCAGGACGGCCCACCATCCGAGCATGACGAGCTGCACGACCTGCTGGTACGGCGTGAAGTCCGCCTGGTCGGGGAACCCCGGGCTGGCCAGGGTCAGGACGACGATCCCGACCATGCCCACATCGGCGAGCCGGTCGGACAGCCGTGTGACCTCGCGCAGCGACCGGACGAACCGGTGCAGCAGGTAGGGGAACCCGAGCAGCCCGATGATCACCAGGTCGGTGTAGAGCTCCCGGGGGCTGAACTGGGGGAGCGGCAGGTCCGCCGGATCGGGGGCCGGCACCAGCGCGCCCTGCAGCACGACGGCACCCAGGACGACGAAGGTGGCAGCCAACCATCCCGCCGACTCGGTCCGCCGTCGCCACCAGAACATCGTCGCGACCACACCGAGGGTGCCGTACACGACCCAGCTGATGGCCTGTGGCATCCAACCTCCTCGTCGTCGCTGGCAAGAGGGTACCCGTGCTCGTGATCGGCCGACGGGCCGCCGACCTTCGCGAGACCCAGGGGGCCGTTTGGTGTGCGGCCGCGGGAGGGTTGGGGAAGTAGGGGTGGCGGGGCTCGAACCCGCACTGGACCGGGTTTAAGCCGGTTGCCTCTGCCGGTTGGGCTACACCCCCGGGCGCATGATCAGGCCGTGCCGCCGATCGTGGCCAGCGGAGCCTGCAGGATGACGTCGGCGTCGCGCAAGCGGGCCGGGTCGGGCGCGATGTCGTCGGGGCCACCCAGCTCGCGGCGAACCCAGCGGTTGGCGACTGCCGCCGCGGCGTCGTCGTGCTTCGCCAGGCGGTGGGCGGCGTGCTCCAGCAGCAGCGCCCCGGTGTAGACGGCGCCCAGCCGCATGGCGAAGGCCCGCATGCCGGCCTCGACGACCTCCTGGTCGGCATCGGCCCAGCCCATCGCGGCGTCGCCCAGCGCCGACGCCCGGTCCGCCACGAGCCGTACGGACTCCGCCAGCTCGGGCACGTCGGCACCGGCCATCCGCTCGCCGACGTCGGCCAGCAGGGGACGCAGCGCGTCCTCGCGGACGGCCGCCCGCAGCAGGTCGAGGCCGAGCACGTTGGTCGTGCCCTCCCAGATGGAGAGGACCTGGGCGTTGCGCAGCAGGGCGGGCAGGCCGGTGTTCTCGATGTAGCCGGCGCCGCCGAAGGCCTCCAGCGCCTCCGACGCCCCTGCGACGGCGTACTTGGCCGTGAACAGCTTCACGACCGGCATCAGCGCCCGCAGGATCCCCGTTTCGGCGTCGCTGGCCACATCGGCCTCCACCCGACCGGTCAGCTCCGACGCCCGGACCACCAGCGCCAGGGTGGCTTCGTAGTCGACCTGCAGCTCGGCCAGGGTCACCCGGTGCAGCGGCTGGTCGACCAGCCGCGTGCCGAACACCTCGCGCTTCGTGGCGTAGGACAGGGCCAGCTGCACCGCCCGGGCAAGGCCCGAGGCGGACGACATGGCGTTCCACAGCCTGGTGATGCTGAGCATGCCGCTGATGGTCTTCACCCCGCGATCCGGCGGCCCGACGGGTGTGGCGTAGGCGCCGTCGAGGTCCAGCTCGGCCGTCGGCAGCGCCTTGGTGCCCAGCTTGTCCTTCAGCCGTCGGACGCGGATCGTGTCGCCGATCTGCCGTCGGCCGTCCCGCGGGTCGGTCATCTCCACCAGGTACAGGCCCAGTCCTCGCGAGCCCTCCACGCCGTTGCCGTCCGCGTCCAGCGTCCGCGCCAGCGCCAGCGCACAGTCCGCGGTGGTCGCGGAGGTGAACCACTTCACCCCGGTCAGGGCGTAGCCGCCGTCGGGAAGTGGGCGGGCGACCGTCTCGGTGCGGCCGACATCGGACCCACCGGGCTTCTCGGTCATCCACTGCCCCGACGTCCACGCGTCGGCCGCACGGCTGGTCAGCCGGGGGACGACGCGGTCGCGCAGCTCGGGGTCGGCGCTGTCCAGCAGCACCCGGACCGCCGCGTCGGTCATGGAGACGGGACAGCTGTAGACCGCCGAGGACGGGCCGTAGAGGTGCTGCACCGCCAGCTGCACGAGCCGGGCGTGTTCACCGTGGTCACCCTCGTAGGGGATGGCGGCCAGCCCCAGCCGTGCCTGCTCGACATGCAGGGCGTGCCACGCGTCCGACACGACGATCTCGTCGACCCGCCTCCCCCAGGGGTCGTACTGCTCCAGCCGCGGCTGCTCGGCCTCGGCACGGTCGCCGAGGGCCTGCAGCGTCGTGGCCGCTGCGATACCCAGCTCGGCCAGTCCGGGGCCCACCTCCGCGAGGACCTCGTCTGGCAGCAGACGCTCCAGGTGCGCGCGCAGCGCCGGGTCGGCGGTCCACGTGTCGATCAGCTCCGGGGCGTCCTGGAAGAAGTCCATGGGCGAAGCGTAGTGCGCCCCCTGCGACGCCGACACCCGCCCCAACGGAGCGCAGCCGCCGCTCCCGTGTACCGTGCGACGCATGAGCTCAATGGATGAGGAACGCATCGCCCTGTTCCTGGACTACGAGAACCTGGCGATCGGCGCACGCGAGGACCTCCGCGGCATGATGTTCGCGCTGCGACCGCTGGCCGACGCGCTCGCCGAACGCGGCCGTGTCGTGGTGCGTCGCGCCTACGCCGACTGGTCGTACTTCGACGAGGACCGTCGGATGCTGACCAAGGAGAACGTCGAGCTCATCGAGATCCCCCAGCGCATGGGTGTGGTCCGCAAGAACGCTGCGGACATCAAGATGGCAGTCGACGCGGTCGAGCTCGTCTTCGAGCGCGACTACATCACGACCTTCGTCATCTGCACCGGGGACTCCGACTTCACCCCGCTGGTCAACAAGCTGCGCGAGCTGAACAAGCGCGTGATCGGTGTGGGCCTCGAGGCGTCGACGTCCAAGCTGCTGCCGCCGGCGTGTGACGAGTTCATCTTCTACGAGCGCCTCGAGGGCGTCGACCTGCCGACCAAGAAGAAGCGCGGTGGCGGCAGCGGTGGTGGCGGTGGTGGCGGTCGTGGTCGTGGTGGCCGCGGGCGTGGCAGCGGTGGGTCGAACCGTCCGGCGCCCAAGCAGCCCAAGGACGCCGACCGCGGCGAGCCGGAGACGACCCCGGAGGAGCCGGAGGCCGTCGAGGACTCCACCGAGGACGACGAGGACGAGCCGCCCCGCGACGTCAACAAGCTGGTGACCCAGACCCTCTCGGGCCTGCAGCGCTCGAGCAGCGGCGTGGTGCTCGCCTCCATGCTGAAGCGCGCGATCATCCGCAAGGACCCCACGTTCAGCGAGGCCGACTGGGGGTTCAGGGCCTTCGGCGAGCTGCTCCGCGACCTGGAGTCCAAGGACATCATCGAGCTCAGCACCGGCGCGGCCAAGGGCGACCCCGAGGTCAGCTTCCCCGAGGCGTCGGACTCCGAGGAGGATGCCTTCCGCCTGCTGCACGACGTCGTGGCCGAGGAGGGCCGGGCGCCGCTGTCGGGGCTGAAGGACCGGCTGCGCAACCGTCAGGCCGACTTCAGCGAGAAGCGGTTCGGCTTCGGTGGCTTCCTGCAGTTCTGCAAGGCCGCCCGGACCCGCGAGATCATCGAGATGGAGTGGGACGACGAGGCCGACGACTACATGCTGACCCTGCCCAGCTGATGGGCGACGACCGGCTGACTTCCCGATGGACCGCCAGCGTTGTGGATAAGCTGACGAACCACTCAACACGCATGAACGGGAGCTGGTGCTGTGTCTGAACCCATCGGGGTCGTGATCGTCGACGATCACTCGCTGGTGCGCGAGGGACTGCAGAGCCTGCTGTCGCAGTTCTCCGACATCCGCGTCGCGGGCGAGGCGGGCACGATCGCCGAGGCCGTCGAGGTCATCAACGAGGTCGAGCCGGACCTGGTGCTGCTGGACCTGCGCCTGGGCGAGGAGGAGGGCGTGGAGGTGGCACGCCAGCTGCGCGCCAACGGCTCGGACGTCACGATCCTCATGCTCAGCGTGCACGACACCTCCCGCCACCTGCGCGAGGCGCTTGCAGCCGGTGCGGATGGCTACCTGCTGAAGTCCGTGGCCGGTGCTGACCTCGCGGCAGGTATCCGCAACGCCGTGGCCGGCGAGACCGTCATCGGCCAGGAGTTCGTGCCGAAGCTGCTGGAGGACGCCCAGCGCGGGGTCCCCATGGGCCAGCCCGACGTCACCAAGCGCGAGCAGGAAGTGCTCGAGCTGGTCGCCGAGGGCATGGCCAACCGCGAGATCGCCGAGCAGCTCGGGATCAGCGCCCGGACCGCCCAGAAGCACCTGGAGAACCTCTTCAAGAAGTTCTCGGTGCACGACCGGACCGAGCTGGTCGCCCACGCCTTCAGGCGCGGCCTGCTGGGCTGACACGGTCCCCCGAGCGACCGATCGGGGCGCATCCCGGGTGCGTCCCGGCGCACATCGTCGGCAGTTAACGCCAACGAAACACCGCAAGCACCTCAGTGAAACTCGACTGACACTAGGCTCGACTGACGTTGCGCCGGCCGGACGGCGCCGATACAAGGAGATGCCATGAAGTTGGTCGTCGCAATCGTCAAGCCGTTCAAGGTCGAGGACGTCAAGGAAGCGCTCAGGGACGTGGGCGTGGCCGGTCTGACCGTGTCGGAAGCCAGGGGCTTCGGGCGCCAGCGCGGTCACACCGAGGTCTACCGCGGTGCGGAGTACCAGGTGGACTTCGTGCCGAAGAGCCGGATCGAGGTCATGGTCGACGACGACCAGGTCGACGGCGTCATCGACGCGATCACCAAGTCCGCCCGCACCGGCAAGATCGGTGACGGCAAGATCGCGGTCCTGCCGCTCGAGGACGTCGTGCGCATCCGCACCGGCGAGCAGGGCGCAGAGGCCCTGTAGGCCACCGTCACCGCATCACGGAGCCCGAGCCGGCCCGCAGCAGTGCCCACCATCGACGCGCCCGCCCTGCTGGACGCGTCCACCATCGACGCCGCACCCGGCAGGGCCTGGGCGCTGGAGTGGACTGCCCGGGTCGACCAGGCACTCAGCGGCCTGCTCGAGGCGTTCACCGCCGAACCCGGGCACCGTTCGGGCGGTCTGGCGCTGGTCGCGCTCGGCTCCTACGCCCGCCGCTCGTTGTGTCCTCGCAGCGACATCGACCTGCTGATCCTCCACGACGGGTGGAACGGTCGTGACCTCGAGGACATGGTCAAGGCCATCTGCTATCCGCTGTGGGACGCCGGCCTGTCCGTCGGCCACGCGGTGCGGACCACCAAGGAGGCGGTGAAGGCCGCAGGCGACCGTGTCGACACGGCGACCGCCGTCACCGACCGTCGGCTCGTCGCCGGCAACAGGGGCATGGCCGACGACCTGGCCGCCCGCGTCACCCGGTGGCTCAAGCGCGCCGGCGGCAAGCTGGCCACCGAGATCACCGAGGCCGACGCCGAGCGTCACCGTCGCCACGGCACCACGGCCGGCGCGCTGGAACCCGAGCTCAAGGACGGGACCGGCGGCCTGCGTGACCTCCACTCCCTGCGGTGGGCCGGGGCCATCCTGCTCGGTGATCCCGGGCTGGACCCGCTGGTCGGCGCCCGCTACCTGGGGGCATCGGACCGCGCGGCGCTGGCTGCGGCCGGCGAGACCCTGCTCGCCGCGCGCTGTGCCCTGCACCTCGTCGGCGACCGCAGCATCCGCAACCAGCTCCGGCTGGACCTCCAGGACGACGTCGCCGCGGCCCTCGGCATGGCCGACGGGGACGAGCTGCTGCGTGAGGTTGGCCTGGCGACCCGCACCATCGCCCACCTGCACGCCCGCACGTGGCCGGTCCTGCTGGAGGACGCGCGGCGTGGACGACGCCGGCGGCCCGCGACGCCCAAGGTCATCGGCCCCGACCTGACCATGGTCGACGGGCTGGTCGAGGTCGACGCCGCTGCCCATGTCGCCGACGACCCCTCGCTCGCGCTCCGGGCCGCCGCGGCAGCCGCCGTGCACCGGACCGTCGTGGGTCGGCGCAGCGCCGTGCGGCTGCAGCGCGAGGTGGAAGCGGCCGGATCGTTGCCGTGGGACCAGCGGGCCCGTGACGCCCTGCTCGAGCTGCTCCGGGCCGGGGCCAAGGGGCTGCCTGCGATGGCGGACGCCGACTACCTCGGCGTGCTGGAGGCCTACCTGCCCGAGTGGGGGCGGGTGCGTGGCCGTCCACAACGCAACCCCCTGCACACCTTCGACCTCGACACCCACCTGATGCAGGCGAGCGCGTGGTTGGCCGCCGTCGTCGAGGGCGAGATCGACGAGGCCCACGCGCGGATCTTCGCGGAGATGGAGGACCCCGACGCGCTGGTCCTCGGCACGTGGCTGCACGACGTCGGCAAGGCCTGGCCGGGGGACCACTCCGTGTCGGGCGAGGCCGTCGCCCGCGACTGGGTCCTCCACATGGGGTTCAGCCAGGAACGGGCCGACCGGGTCGCCGGGCTGATACGCCACCACCTCCTGCTGCCCGACGTCGCCACCCAGCGCGACATCGACGACGCCGACGAGGTCGAGCAGGTCGCCGTCACCATCGGCAACACCGAGCTGCTGGACGGGCTGTTCCTGCTGGGCTTCGCCGATTCGCGCGCGACCGGCAAGCCGGCCTGGTCGACGTGGAAGGACCTGCTCGTCACCCGGCTGCACCATCGGCTGCGCCGGGTCCTGGAGGGGGAGTCGTTGGTCCGTCCGTCGACCCCGCAGGTCGTGATCCGTGCGGCGGCCCGCCACGGGCTCGACGAGGAGCTGGTCCGGGCGACCGTCGACGGCCTTCCCAAGCGGTACCTCCGCGTGGCGTCGGCGGATCAGATCGCCGCGCACGCCAAGCTGCTGCACGACGTCACCGACGGCCTGCACGTCGACGTGCGCGAGGGACCCGCCGAGGGCGTGCAGATCCTCAGCATCGCCGGCCCCGACCGGCGCGGCATGGTCGCTGACTGCCTGGGGGTCCTCGCGGTCCACAAGTGCGACGTGCTGGAGGCGCGGGTCTTCACCCACGCCGACGGCACCGCCCTGGACTGGTTCGTCGTGCGCACGATGCAGTCGCGGTCCTGGGACCGGATCGTCCCGGCGCTGCGGCGTGCCTACGACGGGCACGTCGAGCTCGACGACGAGGTCGAGAAGCGCGAACGGCAGCGCGATGCACGGCCCCCGCTGCTGGCCCAGCCGGTGCCGATCACCGTCCTCACCCGCCCGTCGGGCAGCATCACGAGGCTGGAGGTTCGCGGTCCCGATTCGCCCGGCGTGCTGTACCGCCTGACCCGCACGCTCTCCGAGCTCGGCGTGTCGCTGCTGGGCGCCCGCGTGGCCACCCTCGGCCCCGAGGTCCGCGACAGCTTCTTCGTCCGGGGGGACGTCCCGGACGACGACGCGCTGTTCGCCGCCCTCGTCCCCGCGTTCGAGACCGCAGCGGACTGACGCTGCGCAGCCCGAAACCGGCCCGTCGGACGACGGCCGGGCGGACACGCTTGCCGTGGCCGAGAGGGGGGATCGTTCTTCGTGCCCCAGGGAGCGCCGGACACACCGGCGGACGGGGCGGAAGGAGCGCACCATGAGTGACCTCTGGACCTACCGGGGTGACATCCAGCCCCACGCCGAGGGCCTCGACGGCTTCCACGTCGACGCCGCCGACGGCCACATCGGCACCATCGACGAGGCGACCCACGACGTCGGGGACTCCTACATCGTGGTCGACACCGGGTTCTGGATCTTCGGGACCCGCCGCGTCGTGCCCGCCAGCGCCATCATCGAGGTCGACCTCGCCAACCGGCGGGTGACCCTGTCGCTGACCAAGGACCAGATCAAGTCCGCCCCGGACTTCGACGCCCCGCCGTCGGAACGCCCGGCCGACCTGATCGACGACCCCGACGAGCAGCCCGCCGGCATCGACCGGGGGATGCTCAGCGACTACTACGGCCAGTTCAGGGCCTGGTGATCGTCCGGGGCACGGTGCCCCAGCAGCTCGTGGCCCGACGCGTCAGGCGCGGGTGATCACCAGCACCGGACAGGGCGCCTCGCGCAGCAGCTGATCCAGCTCGTGGCCGAGGAACGCCCGTCGGGTCACCGGCTGCACATCCGAACGGATCACCACCAGCGTCGCCCGGATCGCCCGGGCGGCGTCGGCCACCACCCGCGCCAGCGGCTCGTCGCTGACGCGCACGTCGGTCCGTACCGTCACCCCTGCGGCCAAGCCGACCGACGCCTGCTTGGTTGCCAGCTCGTCGGCGAGCTCCCGTGCACGGCCGACCTCGGTCAGGTCGATCTCGGCCCACGTGCTCTGCGGCGGCTCGACCACATGCACGACGTCGACGACGGACTCGGGGTCGCTGGCCACCGCGAACGCGATCTCGCCTGCGCGGTTGTTGACGTCCTCGCCGGTGGAGACCAGCAGCACGCGCTCGGGGGCACGGGGCTCCAGCACCGTCGTGACCTCGTCGAAGCGGTTGCTGACCAGCAGGACCGGGACGGGGGACTCCATCAGCACGCGGTCGACCGTCGCGGAGAACAACGCCGAGTCGGGCGCGTCGGTCCGTGTTTCGGTGGCCCCCATGACGATCAGGTCGTGGCCGCCACGACGCGCCTGCTCGAGGATCTCTGTCGCCGGCACGTCGTGCTCCATCGGCGTCATCTCGACCTCGCCGTGGTGCAGCGCCAGGTGGCGGGTGAGGTTGGCGTGGGTGTCCTGCGGGTCCGGACCGCCGGCGAGGACGGTCACGTCGAAGCTGCGACCGACGGCGATCCGCGCCAGCAGCTGTGCGGCCAGCTGGGAGTTGGTGCCGCCGCGGCTGGGCAGCAGGACACGGTGCACGTTGTCCAGCAGGTTGGTCTTCGCGTCCGCCTCGCGCTTCAGCCTGGCGTCCTCCTCCGGCGTCAACGGCACACGGGCGAGGGCACGGACCAGGATCGGCGGGGCCATCAGGGAGGTGACGATCGCGACGAGCACGATGATGGCGAACATGCCCTCGGTGAGCACGCCCAGCGAGAGGCCGATGGTCGCGATGATTATCTCCAGCGCGCCGCGGGCGTTCATGCCGGCACCCAGGGCCAGGGCTTCCCAACGTCCCAGGCCGGCCATCGAGGCGCCGGCGAAGGCACCGAGGAACTTGCCGGCGATGGCCACGGTCAGGACGACCGCCGCGACCCACAGCGTCGTGGGGTCGAAGAGGGCACCGAGGTCGACGAGCAGGCCCGCCGAGGCGAAGAACAGGGGGGCGAAGACGGTCAGGGTGAGGCTCTCGAGGGAGTGGACCACCCGGTGGTCGACGCGTCGTTCCCGGCCGGCAAGGATGCCGAGGACGAAGGCGCCCAGAACGGCCTCGATGCCAAGGGCCTGCGAGATCGCCGCGAACAGCAGGGCCAGCACGACGACGGTGGAGATGAGCGGCCCCGCGCCGGGCGCACGTCGGGACACCATCCGGAGGGTCCGGCTGACCAGCCAGCCACCGGCGGTGTAGGCCACGACCAGGAACCCGAGCACCCGGGCGATGCTGCCGACCACCGCGCCCGCAGCGAGCTCGCCGGAGGTTGCCAGGCCGGCGACCACCGACAGCAGGATCCAGCCCACCGTGTCGTCGATCATGCCGGCAGCGAGGGTCAGCTGACCGATGTCGCGACGGATCATCCGCAGCTCGATCAGCACCTTGGCGATCACGGGGATGGCCGAGATGCTGAGGGCCGTGCCCAGGAACAACGCGAACGTCGTTCGCGGGGTGTCGGCGGGCACCAGCACGTTGGGGATCACGTAGCCCAGGGCCAGGCCCGTGGTGAACGGCACGACGATGCCGCCGGCGGAGACCAGGCCGGCCGTGCGTCCCTTCGCGCGGATCAGCCCGAGGTCGGTCTCGAGGCCGGTCAGGATCAGCAGCAGCAGTACGCCCAGGAACGCGGGGACGGCCAGCAGCTGCGCCTGGGACGTGGCCGGGAACAGCCACTCCCGAGCCGCCGGTGCGATGTTGCCGAAGATGCTCGGCCCGATGATGACACCGGCCGTCAGCTCACCAACGACCTCGGGCATGCCCGCCCGCGACGCCAGCATGCCGAGCACACGGGCCAGGCCGAGCAGGAGCGCGAGCTGCAGGACGAGCAACAGCAGGTCGTGATGGGCGATGCCGGGCTGCATCGCCTCCGACGCGAGGACCACCACCACAGGGCAGCTCCGAGGAGTTCGTGGACCCGGTCGCCCGGGTCAGCCAGATCTTCCCGCGTCGGCCCTCCCGGGGCCCCAGCGATCATCGTTCACAGTAATCCGGTCGGCGACCGGTGTACAGCGGTTGGAGCGCGGGAGCCGGCCCCAGCCCGCCGTCCGGCCCCCCCCCCGAGTTGTGCACCTCGGCCAAGGTGCCGGCCGTGCTGCACCTCTCGCCAGCCAGTGTGTGCAGCACGGCCGATGCGCCGACCCTGCTGCACATCGGCCCGTGCTCCTCCGGCCCTACAGCACGCCGCCTTGTTTGCCCAGGGGGGCTTCGCAGGCTCTGCCCCCCTTCGACCCCCCGTGGGGTCCTTGCGGGCCTCGCAAGACCTCGCTGCGCTCGGTAGCTCGTGTCCTAAAGGACCCCGCCTTGTTTGCCCAGGGGGGCTTCGCAGGCTCCGCCCCCCTTCGACCCCCCGCGGGGTCCTTGCGGGCCTCGCAAGACCTCGCTGCGCTCGGTAGCTCGTGTCCTAATTGGCTGGCACGGCTCCGCCGTGCACGGGCCTGCGTCCGGGCCTCGCGAGACCTCGCTGCGCTCGGTGGCTCGGATCCTCCTCCGGCCCTACAGCACGCCACCTTGTTTGCCCAGGGGGGCTTCGCAGGCTCCGCCCCCTTCGACCCCCCGCGGGGTCCTTGCGGGCCTCGCAAGACCTCGCTGCGCTCGGTAGCTCGTGTCCTAAAGGACCCCGCCTTCGGTCATCTTCTTCATGTCGAGGATGCGGTCGACCTCGTCGCGGGGGAGGCCGGAGTCCTCGTAGACGACCTCGCGGAGGGGGCGGTCCTCCTTGAGGGCCTTCTTGGCCATCTCGGCGGACAGGTCGTAGCCGACGGCGGGGACCAGGGCGGTGACGGCCGACAGGTTCTTCTCCACCAGCTCGGTGTTGCGTTCCACGTTGGCCTGGATGCCCGCGATGCACTTGTCGACGAAGTTGCGGCTGGTGTTGGCCAGCAGCGTGATGGACTCGAGGACGTTGCGGGCCATCATCGGGATGAAGACGTTCAGCTCGAACGCCCCCGACATGCCGCCGATCGTCACCGCAGCGTCGTTGCCGATCACCTGGGCCGCGACCTGCGTGACCGACTCGGGGATCACCGGGTTGACCTTGGCCGGCATGATCGAGGAACCGGGCTGGATCTCCGGCAGTCGGATCTCGCCCAGGCCCGTCCGTGGCCCGGACCCCATCCAGCGCAGGTCGTTGGCGATCTTGGTCAGCGACGCGGCGATGACCTTGAACGCGCCGGACAGCTCGACGAGGGCGTCACGTGCACCCTGGGCCTCGAAGTGGTTGTCGGCCTCGCGCAGGGCGTCCAGGCCGGTCCGCTCGCGCAGGTCGGCGATGACCCCCTCCGTCATGCCCTCTGGGGCGTTCAGGCCGGTGCCGACAGCGGTGCCGCCCAGCGGCAGCTCGGCCACGCGCTCCATCGCCGACTCGACGCGGGCGATCCCGAGCTCCACCTGGCGGGCGTAGCCGCCGAACTCCTGGCCGAGCGTCACCGGGGTCGCGTCCATCAGGTGGGTACGACCGGACTTCACGACGTCGTCGAACTCCGCGGCCTTGTCGGCGAGCGCGGAGTGGAGGTAGCGCAGGCCCGGCAGCAGGTCGTCGGCGCAGGCCTGGTAGGCCGCCACGTGGACCGCGGTGGGGAAGACGTCGTTGGAGGACTGACCGGCGTTGACGTGGTCGTTGGGGTGCACCAGCTTGCTGCCGAGGTCACCGCCCAGGATCTCGGTCGCCCGGTTGGCGATGACCTCGTTGGTGTTCATGTTGGAGGAGGTCCCGGACCCCGTCTGGAAGACGTCGACCACGAAGTGGGCGTCGAGCTTGCCGTCCACGACCTCCTGGGCCGCCTCGCTGATGCCCTTGAACTGGTCGTCGGTGATGACGCCCTTCGCGTGGTTCACCACGGCGGCGGAGGCCTTGATCTGCCCGAGGGCCTTGATCAGCGCAGGGGGGATCGGCTGGCCGGAGATCGGGAAGTTCTCCGCTGCCCGCTGCGTCTGGGCGCCGTAGTAGGCCGAGGCAGGAACCTGCATCTCGCCCATCGAGTCACGTTCGGTCCGGAAGTCGCTCATGCCGGGAACGATACGCCCGTGGGCGGTGCACGAGCACATGGGGGCCACTCAAACGTGGTCGACGGATCAACGGCCCACCGGGCGAGTGATCCGCAACCCCATGCCGGGGATAGTCAACCCATCCGGAACTGCAGTATCCGGCAGACAAGGAGGGCGCCATGAGCGCGATCACCGAACGGACCGACATCGCCCGGATCGTCCAGACCCGACCCGAGCAGCTCAAGGACTTCACCGTCAAGGCAATCGACGGCGAAGCCGGCCACGTCTCACCCCACCAGGACGAGGTCGACGACCACCACCTCGTCGTCCACTCGGGCGGCCGCTTCTTCGGCAAGGACCTCGTCATCGAGGTCGACGCCATCGACCGGGTGGAACCCGAGAACCAGGAGATCCACGTCGACCGCATCGTCGACTGGGTCAAGTCCTCCCCACGTCTCGGCGCGTGACCGCCGCCACCTGACCATCACCGTCCCCTCGACGGGACACCCGATGCCGGCAGCCCGGGGAGGGGCTGTCGGCATCCGCCGCGTCCGGGGCCACGGACGCCGCGGGGGCAGGCCAGTAGGCTGCGTCGCCGATGGTTGCCACCGTTCACCTCATCCGACATGCAGTCACCGCGGCGACGGGCACGCGGCTCGGGGGCCGCACCGACGCGCCGCTGTCGGAGAAGGGACGTCACCAGGCCGAAGCCACACGTGACCACCTCTCCGACGTCGACTACCACGCGATCTACGCCTCTCCGCTGCCGCGGACGACCGAGACGGCGGAGATCATCGCCAAGCCGCACCGCAAGAAGGTGCGTGCGGCCGAGGGCATGATCGAGGTGGACTACGGCCGCTGGACCGACCGTCCGCTCAAGCCGCTGTTCAGGAACAAGCTGTGGCCGGTCATCCAGCAGACCCCGTCGCTGGTCACCTTCCCCGACGGCGAGTCCATCCGCGCGGCACAGGAACGTGCGGTCACCGCGATCGAGCAGATCGCCACGCGTCACGACAAGCGCACCGTCGCCGTCGTCAGCCACGCCGACATCATCAAGGCGGTGGTGGCCTTCTACGTCGGCATGCCGCTCGACACGTTCCAGCGCCTCGTGGTCAGCCCCGCCTCGGTGACCGTCCTGACGACCGGCAAGGGCGCGCGTCCCACGCTGCACTCCTTCAACCATGTCCCGCCCGTCGGAGGTGCGGCATGAGCCGCTCCGTCGTGCACGACCCCACCGACTGGATCACGGCATCCTCGATCGGGCCGCCGGGCGACCGCACCTTCTATGTGCAGTCCCGGCGTGACGGCGAGTACGTCGCCCTGGTGGCAGAGAAGGCGCAGGTGCGTGCGCTCGCCGAGCTGGGACAGGAGCTGCTCGAGCGCGTCGACATCACCGTCACCCCCGACGACGTGACCGGCGACCAGGAGCTGCACGGTCCGGTCCAGCCGCTGTGGCGGGCCGGGCAGATGAGCCTCGGCATGGACCCCGAGGACGAGATGTTCGTCCTGGAGATCGTCGAGCTGGTCGTCGAGGGCGACGAGGAACCGGCGACGGCGCGGTTCGTGATGGACCTCGAACGGATGATCGGGCTGGTCGCCTTCGCGGCCTTCGCCGTCGAGCACGGTGGGCGCGAGCGCTGCCAGGTGTGCGAGGGCCTGCGTGACCCGCTGGCGGGGTGCATGGGCTGCCCGCTGACCAACGGCAGCGGGCCGAAGCGGATATGACCGACGCGCACGCCTGCACGGCGGTCGGGGGCTGAGCCGTGGAGCCGTTCAGCGCACAGCGGACCGGATGGATCGACGATCCCAACGAGGCCCTCGCCCGTCTGGCGGCCGACGACCTGCAGCCGCTCGGCTGGATCACCTCGGCCAGTAACGGGACGATGCTCTGCCGCCTGGGCGACCCGGCGGAGGAGCTGTACGCCGTTCACAAACCGGAGGCCGGCGAGCGTCCGCTGTGGGACTTCCCCGACGGCACCCTCCACCGTCGTGAGGTCGCGACGTTCCTCGTCAGCGACTTCCTGGGCTGGGACGTGGTCCCGCCGACGGTGCTGCGCGACGGCCCGGAGGGGCCGGGGTCGGTGCAGCTGTTCGTCCCCCACGACCCGGCCGAGCACTACTTCGCCCTGGTGGAGGAGTCACGCTGGCACGTCCCGCTCGCCCGGCTGGCGATGTTCGACCTCGTCACCAACAACGCCGACCGCAAGGGCGGCCACGTGCTCCGCCGGCGCGACACCGACCACTTGTACGGCATCGACAACGGGCTGACCTTCCACGTCGAGGAGAAGATCCGCACGGTCGTGTGGGACATCGCCCACGTCCCCTTCGCCGGGGCCTGGGTCGAGGACCTCCGTCGGCTGCAGGACGGGCTCGACAGCGACGGCGTCCTCCGCGCGGCCCTGTGCGAGCTGCTGGCGCCCGCGGAGGTCGACGTCCTCGCCCGACGTGCCGACCTCGTGGCCCAGCTGGACGCCGTCCCGAGGATCGACCCCGAGGACCGCCACTACCCCTGGCCCCCGCTCTGACGTCTCGCCGCTGACACGTGCCGGCCTCCCGTCGGATCGGCCGAATCTGCTCCGGTATGTCACGCCGGCTCATCTCCCCCATCGCAGCGGCCGATGAGTTGACGTGTCAGCGGCGAGCAGGAGTGGGTGGTGAGCGGACGAAACCAGCGTTGGGACGGGCGGCCATGGGCGGCCCGAACCGTGCGCGTCCTCGTGTTCGTCGTGCCGATCCTCTGCTCCTGGGGAGCCGGTGCGGCCGTCGACGCCGCCATGCCGTCGTTCGGCCCCTCCTTCTGGAATGCAGTGCTGCGCTGGCTGGTCGTGCTCGTCGTGGCCACCGCGGTGCTGTTCGCCACCGAACGCCTGGCCAAGCGTGCGCTGCCGCTCGCGGGCCTGTTCAGGATGACGCTGGCGTTCCCCGACAACGCCCCGTCGCGGTACAAGGTCGCGCGCAGGACCGCAGGGATCCGGAACCTCGAACAACGTGTTCGTGATGCCCGTGAGCAGGGACTCGAGGACGACCCGTCGAAGGCGGCCGAGGAGATCCTCGTCCTCGTCACCGCGCTGAGCAACCACGACAAGCGCACCCGCGGGCACAGCGAACGCACCCACCTGTTCACCGCGATGCTGTCCGACGAGCTCAAGTTGTCGAAGGCCGACCGGGACCGGCTGACCTGGGCCGCGATGGTCCACGACATCGGCAAGCTCGAGGTCCGGGCGGAGACGCTCAACAAGCCGGGCAAGCCGGACGAGGCGGAGTGGGAGGAGCTGCGGTCCCACCCGGGGCACGGTGCGCGCATCTGCGAACCGCTGCGTCCCTGGCTGGGTGAGTGGTACGACGCCATCGGCCACCACCACGAGCGCTGGGACGGGACCGGGTACCCGGGACGGCTGGCCGGGACCGACATCAGCTACGGCGGACGCATCGTCGCCGTGGCCGACGCCTACGAGGTCATCACCGCCGCCCGCTCCTACAAGAAGGCGATGTCGCCGGAGGAGGCACGCAAGGAGCTGGTCCGCAGCGCCGGCAGCCACTTCGACCCCACGATCGTGCGGGCGTTCCTCAACATCTCCCTCGGCCGGCTCCGGTGGGCCGCTGGACCGCTGTCGTGGCTGTCCAACATGCCGTTCTTCGAAGGTGCGGTCCCGCTGCTCGGTCGGGTGCCGAGCGCCGTTCGGACCGCCGTCGGTGCGGCAAGCGCGTTGACCCTGGGCGTGACGTCCGGGGTGCTGCCCGGGATGGCCGCGACGATCGTCACCCAGTCCCAGCAGGTCGTCGAGGCCTCGGTGCCCGTCGAGTCGGCCCTCCCGTTGTCGCAGGCCGACGGCGTATCGACGGTGGTCGACGCCCCCGTCGGGGTTGCAGGGGAGTCGGGCGCCCGCCAGGTCGTGACCACCGGCGAGCAGCTGACGGTCGCCCCCACACCCGAGGCCCTCGGCCTGGATGCCGTGACCGCGTCGGAGGAGGCGGAGGAGCCACCGGCGAGCGTCGTGGTCCGACCCGAGGCGACGCAGCCGCCGTTCGTGCCGTCGCCCGCAGCCCCGTCGTCGCCGACGTTGGACCTGCCGATCGATCTCCCCGTCATCGCGCCGCCCACGGACACGACCCCCCTCGCCCCGTCCGCGGAAGACGAACCCACCGTTGCGCCGACGTCGAGCCCTGTGGCCTCGAGCCCGGCCACGTCGTCGCCGTCGTCATCACCCACTGCCCAGCCGGCGCCGAGCCCGCAGCCCGGACCCACCCCGCAGCCGGTCCCCGAACCCCGAGCCGGGACCATCCCCGGAGCCGCCGACCGGGACGACCCCGGCCGGCCCCGCGGCCCCCACGGCGACGGTCACGCCGACGCCGACGATCACCTCAACACCCACGGTGACGCCGACAGCCACGCCCACGGTGACGGCCACGCCCACGCCCACCCCGACGCCCACCCCCACCGCCACGGCGCCGCCGAGCGCCGCCTCGGTCTCGGTCACCACGGCCGAGGACACCCCGGTGGTGATCGACCTCACCGGGGCCATCAGTGACCCCGACGGGGATGTCGACCCGGCCGACCTCACCATCAGCGTGGCCGCCGGAACGGGCAGCGCCGTGCCTCTCAGCGACGGCACCGTCAGCTACGTGCCGGGGCTCGACGTCGTGGGCACGGACAGCTTCACCTACCGCATCTGCGATGCCGGCGGGCGCTGCGCATCCGCCGCCGTCACCGTCACCATGACCGCGGTCAACGACCCGCCGGTCGCCCTCGACGACGTCGCGTCCACCGGGACGCTCCAGCCGGTGATCGTCGACGTGCTGGCCAACGACACAGACGTCGACGACGTCCGCGGCGACATGTTCGTCGCCATCATCAGCGGCCCGTCCCGGGGGACGGCGACCGTTGGCTCGGACCTGAACATCCGCTACACGAGCCCACCCTTCTTCGTGGGCACCGCGACGCTCGGCTACCAGGTCTGTGACCCCGCCGGGGAATGTGACTCGGCTTCCGTACGGATCACCGTGTCGCTCCTCGGCACCCCGCCGGTCGCCAACGACGACACGGCCACGACCCGTCGCAGCGTGCCGGTCACCATCGACGTGCTGGCCAACGACACCGACGTCGAGAACGACCTGGATCCCACCAGCCTCACCGCGACCGACGGCTCGAACGGCGGCACGACCACCGTGATCGGCGGAGAGGTCCAGTACGCCTCCTCGCTGTTCTTCATCGGGGTCGACACCTTCGAGTACACCGTCTGCGACCTCGTGGCCGGCTGCGACACGGCCACCGTGACGGTGACGGTCACCCCGTTCGGCAGCAGCCCGCTCCCCGTGGACGACACCGCCAGCACCACACGGGACGTTCCGGTGCTGGTCGACGTGCTGGCCAACGACACCGACCCCGACGGCGACATCGACGACACGACGTTGGCGGTGTCCAGTCCGCCCAGCGACGGCGTGGCGGTGGTCGTGGGC